>NZ_JBBENW010000003.1:0-107074 GCF_037645885.1 Salinibaculum salinum
ACGGAGGTCGCTGCGTGGGAACGCACCCGAAACGAGGACGAATCCGAGATTGAGTGGCAGTTCACGGCCGATGACGCTCGCATCAAACTCCGCCAGCTATATCCAGCAAATCACGATTGAAGCCGCAGTAGTTCGCTAAGTAGGTGGCGCGGCTGTGTCTGAAGTGGTGAGGATTGACGGGCTTTTCAATTCCGACTCGTTCTCGCGCTTGATCGAGGATCCGTAAGCGAATGTACTGGTAACTGATTGTGTCATCTGGGGAGCCTTGCGTCTCATCGATCTTGCACCACAGCGGTGCATCCGGCCGCCCGTTTGGATGGGCGGTGAGCCATGAGTCGAGGTACGAGACTGATTCGAGCAGGGGGAGTCGGCGTGACCCGGTTTTCCCTGAAATGACGACTTGCTTCCCTTGCGTCGTTTCCTCGATGTGACTCACTTGAAGGTCGATGAGCTCGCCGATCCGGGCCCCGGTTTCCCACAGCAAAGCGATGAAGGCGCGGTCGCGGTCATTGCGGCACGCCTCTACCATCGCTTGGACATCGCGCGGTGTGAGCAGACTTTGCGGCAGGATTCGCTTCTGTTCGACCGGTCCGCGCCGGATCCATTTTGTCTCTTCAGGGTCTTCGCCATTGTTCATCCACTTCCAGAACTGCTTGATCGCTTGTTTGTAGTCGACGACAGTCGATGCACTCGTGCCGCGGGTGTACAGCCACGCGACGAGCTCCACGATATCGTCTTTGTCGAGCGCAGTAAACGGAGTCTGGCCGACGTGGTCGGTGATGATTTTGAAATGCGCGAGTAGTTTTTGTTGTTGGGCAGGGCTGATGTCGGCGAGAACCATGTCCCTGTGATACGCGTGAATCAGCTGCTTATTATCCGGGTGGATATGTGAGGCCGACTCGACGTACTTCAGTACTCGGGCTGCTGCCGCCTCGTAATCCATTGTCGGCATGCCACAGAGACAGGCTCTCTACGGAGATAATCTGCGCGGTGACTCTTCTTCGGACTGAGAAAACTCATCCCTGCTGGCACTGATAGATGCTCGCAAGTAGAGACTTGAAAGCGGAGAAATCTCGGTGAAACCACGCACCGCAGGTGGGCAAGCAGCAGTTCTCAGGATGGCTCCAAGTATTCTTACCAAACATCTGTAGAGATGACGGCCAGATGTTTGGTAAGAATCCAGGGACGGCCCCGCGTCCTCGCGGCAGTATCCTTAGTCGTAGCAGTCCTCGGTAATCGGGTCGAAATTCGTAACTTCGCAACAGCGATTCGCGGGGTCGAATCAGGTGGTCAGATCGAGGCCGCTGGCGTTCGCTAAGATATCACTTTTTTTTCTGACATGTCGGCCACTTCGCCGATGTCCGTCGGGTGCAGGTCATCGACGAGCGCGGTCATGAATTCGTTTGCCGTGTACTCGTAGTTCCCCTGGTTGTCCTTCACCTGCAACGGCTCGTCGGCCTCGTGCGGGGCGTAGTCCCGCTCGTTCGCCGCCGCGAGCACGTTCGCGCCCATCCACATGTTGTTTAGGAGGATCGCCCAGTTGAACAGGAATACTCGCTGGTTCCGCATCGGTGTCGCTGACTTCGGCATAAAGTCGTGTTTCAGCATCCGATACGCCGTTTCGATACCCCAGCGGAGCCGGTAGTCGGCCGCCAGCGCCGCGCCGCCACCATCAACGGTCCTCGGGTTGATGTTCGTGTAGAACGCTTCCCAGTTCTTCGGGTCTTCAAGGCCGGTGTCGGCCCGCTTTAGCCGCTTCTCCGACGGATTCACGAACAGATAGTGGTCGGCGTCATTGGACGCGCCGATGCCGATTTCGTACGGCTGAGAGTTCCACGAGTCCTCGCGGAGTTCCGTGCCCATGATGAGGTCCTCGAACGCGCCCATGTTCCGCGGCGCGGTAATGACGAAGTCCTGGTCGCGCTCCTTCAGCTCGTCCTTGATATTCTTGGTGTAGAAGTCCTTGTCGAGGAACACGCGCCCGACGTCGAACTTCGCTTCCGAGTAGTTGAGAAGCTGATTCAGGTGGTAAGCCCGCCGGTTTCGGTGTTCGACCGACCGCGCGGCGAACGTCATCGGTACCGGTGTCCCCACGAGCGAGACGGTGGCGAACTGCCACGAGTGCGAGTAGTTCCGGCCGGGCTTCGTCCCTTCGACGGCACCAGGCTGTTCGCGGTCGTCGTCCGGCGTGTCTTCGTCGTCTATTTTCCCAAACCACGGCCATCCAGTGAGATCTACAGCGAGATCGGGGCGGTCGGGAAGCAGATTGTAGCGGTCGAGCAGGTCCAGGTACTGTTCGAAGGCACAGATGAACATCGCCCGGAAGTGGCCGCGCGAGGACTCGCGTACCTGATTCCAGAGCGCCTTCGAGGTCGGTGTCTTTCGCGCCCAGTAGTACGGTTTCTGCTGGAGGCTGTCCCGGGCGTTGTTCGGGTGGATGTTGTGGTGGGACGCGAGTTCGTACGGCTTGAACACCTCCCACTTGTCGTAGTACGGATCCGTGCGGCCGAGTTGGATGCAGGCGTAGCCGGTCGTCTTCATCGCCCGCGTGAGCTTCACGAGTTCCGGCGCGTCCATCCCATCGGCCACGGCCTCCGGATCAGGCGCGTCGCAGAGATCGGCCATCTCGACACTCTCGTCTTCAGCCCACTGAGCGACGTTCGCGGCGGCGGTTTCGAAGCGTGCGAGTTTCTCGTCGGGGATACGGTCACGGATGTTGTCGATAGTGCGCTCACTGACGCGCTCAGAGACGTTCATCTCCTCGTGAACCGCGTGGTCGTTCATTTGCTCTTCGAGCCTGTAGGACGGCGTGTCGGTGAGTTCCTGGCCGAGAATCAGTCGTTTGGCTTCTGCGTCGGTGAGGTCACGAGCGAGACCATCCACGCCGAGTTCGAACCGTGTAGTCCGGAGCATCCCGATGCGACCGACGGCTTCGCGGGGGGAGAGGCCGCGGCAGAGAGCATCGCGTAGCTGGTCTTCAATCGGTATCGGATCCCCGAGCGTAGCGACCTTGACATCGGGCTGTTCGCCGTAGACGCTCTCATCAGAAGTCTTCTTGAGGCTCGTGCCCGCTACGAAGTTGTCTTCAGCGTCGGACGGGTCGCCAATCTCCCACGAGCCATCGAGCCCGCCATCATCCGACATTACACAGAGTATGACGGGTAAGTGTCTTTAAGACACCGTTCAGCTTTCGGCCCCATCCTCAATCATCGTGTACGTTGGAGGGGTCTTGGCGACAGAGTCTCGCCTAAATCAGCGGATAGAACATCGATTTCCGTCGTATTTGTATGCAATATGGATTATAAAAGTTAGCCGCACAGGAGTGTGTTGTCCGCCATTCAAACGGTTTTAGATTATCAAGAATCATATATTATATGAAACTACTCATCGAGAATCAGTTCGCCAGAAACATTGGCCTCAGAGAAGTCTACAGCATCATTCTCCCAACCGAGAGAAGAAAAGTTAGCGTTACCTTGGATTTTCATTCCAGTCATTGAATGTTTGACCGGTTCAAGGTGCTGATTAGTAGTCGCCCAATCGACACCGCTGAAGTCAGCGTCGCCATCAATCACTACCTCACTCCAGTCTGTACCGGATTCGAATACCGCGTCTGCGAAAAGAATGTTCTCGTCGAACGACGCTCCGCTAAAATCGGACCCGCTATGGAAGGATACATTCCGGAAATCTGCAGTCCCTGATACCTCGATATCAGTGAATCGAGCGGGAGAATCAAACCTTGCTTTGGCAAAACTCACTTTTCCGCCAAACTCGACGTTCGTTGCGTCAAACTTATCTAAAGAGTTGTAGTTGTAGAACCAAGATTTTCGAAACGTCGTCTCTGCTTGGAACTTTGTGTCCGAGAGATCTATTCCTTTTCTGAATCGTGATTCTTTGAAGTTTGCTGGCTTATTTACTATTACATCGTTGAATTCGAAGTTTCCTTTTGTCTTCGACATAACACCTGAGAAATCAATTTTCCCGTCGAATTGGACCTCTTCAAAAATTGCTCCCGCCTCAAACGTCACGTTGTGGAACGAAGCTTCTCCAAACTCAATTTCAGCAAACTTGGGTTTCACACCGAACTTAGCCCCTTCAAAAGATGCCTCTCCTTCAACCTGTGTTTTAGGACTTTCAAGAGTTGATTTGAATTCCAAAGTCCCATCAAATACTGTCTCGTCGCAAACAAGATCACCGGCTATAACAGTATTATGGAACGCCAGATCTGACTTGGTCAGCATCTCTACGAAGTTGAGCCCCGATTGGAACGTCGCAGTGGTGAATCCAAAGTCGCCGGTAATTGAGGTCCTTTCAAATGTGGCCTTATGTTCAAACGTAGCATCCGCAAATGTTCCTGAAATGTCTTGTGCATTAAACGAAGAATCCTTGACTTTCACTTCTCCTTCAAAAACAGCATCACGAAAACTGAACCAGCCGTTTAGCGTCGTACTCGTCAACTCTAACGGCGCAGACGCTGTTATCATCTTGAAATAAACACGGTCGTCAAATCGGACGCCATCGAAGAGTGTTTTCCCATCAAACGATGAACAGTTGAAGTTGACTGAACGTCCGAATGTAGTATCTACTATCTCAAGTCCTCCTTCAAACGTTGCGCCGGTGAAATCAATCTCCGCACTGAACTTCGAATCCGTCAATGAAATATGGTCTTGGAATCGGCAGTGGGTCAGATCGATAGGTTGGTCTGAAGGAAGCTCAAAGGATTCTCCCTCTATTTTCAATTCGCCGAACCTGGCACCGATAAATTGCGTCCTCAAGCGCGACTCCTCTATGTCATCATCAATCGAATTAACAGCTTTCAATAGTGCAGAGGTAACTCGGTTGTCTTCTTTCTGTTCAACGGGGAGATGAAAGAGACAAAGATCCTCACCTTTCTCCGCGTCGTGAGGGCAGGTCCAGACACCTTCGTCGTTCAGATCGGAACTACTCACGAAGCATCTTGAGTCATCACTTCCTCCCCAAGTGTCCGGTACGTCAGGATCAAGAATGTACTCACAAGTCCCGCCGTTCGTCATTACCCCACAACAATGAATTCCTCTCATTTAATATCTCGGTGGTGAATAGACTACGCTATTCGTCTCCTCTGGAATTCAGAAATGAATGTCCGGAACCAAGTTGGTCTCCTTGTGAGAACTCATGGCAGTATGTCCACCGCCGACTTCAGCTTCTGTTCACCGCAACGAATGTGAGTAATCCCGACTACAATCTCTTCAAACTTGAAGAACTGTCCAGCGTAGATAACCTGAACTATGACACTTCGGATGGAAAAGAACGGTTCTTCAAGTCGTTGAGAGAGTTTCGGTGCTGACCGAACCAACCGCTACGAAGTTACGAATTTCGACCAGATTACCGAGAACTGGTAGTAGCTCACACGGTCAACGACAGTGGCGAACGCGACGTTCTCTCGGACATCCGTAACTTCAACGACAACCCGTTCGCCTTGCTCAGTCTCAGGGACAATCACGACGAAGCCACGTTCGACACGCGTAACGCCGTCACCCTGGTCACCGATATCTTCGATTTCAACAGTTCTGGTCTCGCCTTCGTCGACTGGTGGCGTCGGTGCCGCGTGGTCTCGCTCGTGCCGCGGCTGCGTTTCGTTATCACCACCGTTCGACTGTGTTGTCTCAGGGAGGATTCCAACCCGGTACGACTTGTCCAATCGAACGTTGTTCAGTTGGATTTCATCGGCCGGAACTTCGATGACGTATGAATCGGCGCGCTCTTCGACGGTACCAGAGAACAAGCAGCGAAGTTGTGGTGGGATTTCCATTCGTGGAACGTATCCTGGTAGACGGGTGGGACGGCATATCACTCTACTGCTGACGCAGTCTTACTGCATCGCCGCTGTCCCGGGAGCAAACCCCGCGTCGTGGAGGGTCATAAGGACGTCGTCGATGATTTCGAGCGTGTCGTGAAGGTTCTCGGTAGTCCGCCCGGCACTCAGGAACTCGTTGCTGTCTGTGTTCTCGACGAGCAGGTTAGCGTGCGCGACATCATTACGAAGTTCAGTGACGTTGTGAAACGCAGTGCTCGCTCCTCCTTTTGTAAAGAAGCACAGGCTTGCCAGCAAGATTCGACGCTACTAACGATCGTTTCAAGCGTCGAAAATTGTGCGTAGTGGATTTCAGTCAAGACGACGTTCGCGGTTTGTGCGTCTTCGTACCGTTTTTCGATGTCGTCGAGTTCTCGGCTGTAACTGGTGTGTTTTTCCAGTCAGGTGCTTCGCTGAGGATGAGTGCGCGGAGATGTTCTTCGAGGTACGTGATACGGTCGAAGAGATACATGCGTGCAGGCGCAGTGTTGAGGTCTGCACGGGTCAGTATACCGGTGACGTGGTTGTGTCCGCCGAGAAAATACACTGGCTTGGGGATGAGTGCTGAGAGGACTCCGCTGAAAGACGTGTCGCCACTGATCATGTGATTGATTGTGAGCGCGGTGAGATGCTCAGTGAGAGTTTCGCCGCCATGTCGGTTGTGACGTCGCCTCTGTGGAGAAACCCGACAGGGTCGCCGTTCTCGTACACAGGGGCAGCGTCGTACCCGTTGTCAGCAAGCCACTCGACAGCTTCGGCGGGTGCAGTATCGTGGCTGAGGTGTTCGACTGGTTGCGTAGCGAGTTCAGTTGCAGTGCAGTCGTAGAGGTTGCGTGGCATAGTGAGTGGCCGGACTGCTGGTTCGTCAAACCAAGGATGTGCGCGCCACCACAATATTAATGCACCATGAGAATATATTTTTTAGTAGTTATGCACAAAGGACATTTTACTTCGGCGGCGGCTGCTCTCGACCATGGGGACGCGAGTGTTCTCTTCCCCGTTGAGGAACTCAATAAAACTATTCTGCAGCACCGGGATGCCGAACTCGCCCTTGCTGACCGTGATGGGGAAGATGTCATCGTCATCGCGCCGACCAGCATGGCGAGCAGTTACTTCCTTACGCAACATATCCTCACTGCGATTCCCATCGACGGACTATCATCGACGGTCAAAGCACAACTTGCAGGCTCCCTTGATGTGCCTATCGAGTCCTTCGAACTGATCCAAATCGGGAAGTGGACGACCGACAGCTCGAATCACTCGCTCACCGAGTACGCAGACGCCTGACGTGCTCCTTCAGAGGGTGTCATCGAACACTCCACAAGGAGGTTATTCTCAACGCTAACTGGCTACACACGCAGTTCACTAAGCCTGCAAACAGACTCCAAAGTTGGGGAAACGGTCATCTCCTTGCTGCTCATGACTCGGTTGCTTGCTGATCAAGGAGTTCCCGGAGATAGGAACGACCGGCGACACCGACTTCAATCCCGCGAACGTAGTCTTCTCCGCCAAAGGCTTTGACGCCAGCTGAGCGTTGAGTGAGTCCCTCAACGAGGACGAGACGTATACACTCGGTAACTGCAGATTTGCTATGCGCTTCGACAGCGGTGCTGACGTATCGGTCGAAGTGGGCATCCGGGTTCTGTTCCGGTCGGGGATCAGCCGCTCGTTCTAAGGCGAGCTCGATGACGTCATCGACTGAGGGATGGGCCGGGTTCCCCGTATTCTCCCGCACACGATACGCCTCGTCCGTGGACATGTCGACAAGTAGTATTTCGAGTGGCAAAAGTGCAGTTGGCGATTCGTCGAGAGCCGCGTCATCGAAGTTTTTTTCCCTCATGACCGATGGCGAGGTATGTCTGCAACTCGCGTCGGATCTGACTGGACAGTCGAGTGGGCGACACCTACCCCTGCTGGTGATGGGTACCTAGATAATTTGGTGCTGAGCCGTGATCAGGCGCGTGCCTACGGCGACGATCTTGTGATGTCCCTACGGGTAGATGAGGAGATGCTGCAAAAGCGAGGAATCAATCCTGTTGAGCCGTTTGCCTGGAAGATTGAAGACAGTGAGTTACTGACAAAGCAGATTTCGCGCCAAGCGTTCGAAACCGTTGCAGACAGCGATCGAGATGATGCCGGGTATGCCAGTCACGTGCTGGACGAGCGAGCGAGACGGCGAATTAGAAACGGGCAGTAGAGACTGAGCTATTGTTAGGTGATGAAACAGCGTCCGTCGTCAAGATTGCCAGTGGAAAGAGTAACCGCTTCTTCTGTCACCAGCGCTCGTCTAGGAAACTATATCCAAATAGCCAATTCTCAATTAGCCTATTCTAGATTAGTCTATTCAGGAATTTGATTTGGCTAGCCACCAGTCACAGGGTCTGGAGCGATTCGTCAATCGGACGGACGAAACGCCCATACCTCCTGTACGAGCGCATTCATCTGGATGTTGAACTGGTTGGAGCCTAACCCGGTGAGGAACCTACACCGGCCTGATCACACTGGAGAGTCTTTCATTCCAAGTTCGGCTAAGTGAACGCGCTGGTCAGTAAGCGTGCGGAGTGACCGTGGCTTTCTGAGGGGTCTCCATGCGGCACTTTGTGACGCTCTCTTCGATCAGTGGGTCGTATCGGAGTCGTGGTCAAAGTCGTCCGGATGCCGATGGTTCTCAGGTGCGTCCCGATCGTCAGGGGAGGTCATGAGATCCGAGCCGCCAACTGCGGATTCGTCTGGTTGCGTGAGTCGATCCTGTAGTTCGGGTGGTTCGACGAATGCATCTTCATCAGTCGCGTTTGGTGCCATCGGCGTGTGGTCACGAATTGGTTCGGCGTGAGACTCTGTCGTCGACGGAGTTGAGCCCGACGTGGTCTCGCTTTCTGTACCCGACGCCGGTAGGTCCGACGCAGCAGAAGCGTCTGATGATTGTCCCGTGGAA
The DNA here is from genome assembly GCF_037645885.1 of Salinibaculum salinum. Taxonomy (NCBI): domain Archaea; kingdom Methanobacteriati; phylum Methanobacteriota; class Halobacteria; order Halobacteriales; family Haloarculaceae; genus Salinibaculum; species Salinibaculum salinum. The sequence continues at coordinate 8,766 of NZ_JBBENW010000003.1, forward strand.
GGCTGAGTCGACGTGTCTGAGCTCTGTTCGGCGTCTGGTGGATCGTCTCGCTCGGGTGAGTGATCGCTGGTGGCGTTGGCGAGTTTCCGTGTAACGCGCTCGCGTGAGCGGGACAAGCCACTTGCCTCGTAATGTGCTTGGGCTTCAGAGAGTGCCGCTGCTCGATCAACGTCGTCCTGTGACCGGCTGGTCATGGCTCTGGCTTCCTGTTGCTGCCCGGCCAGATGGTGGACGATTTCATTACACCGGTCAGTGGGAATATCGTACGTCAACACGTGGTCGATTGCGTCGCCGAGAAGTTCGACTGCACGTTCGTGGTTGCTGGCTTCGAGAGCCGCGTCGGCGTCGACTATCGCGGCATTGTAGATCGGGAGCCACTCGTGGAGGGAATCGGTCGCCGAAGCGATGGCTTTCGCACGCTCGAACTGAGTGAGTGCGAGGCGGTAGTTGTTGTTGCTGCGATGAGCGTGGCCGACCGTTGAGGCGTGATTGTAGCGGGCACGCTCGGCCAGAGCCTCGACGCCGACGTCTTCAGCAGCTCGTTCGGCACCTTCGAACAGCACTGTCTCCATCCAAGAGTCGGTCATGGTGGTTCTCCCCGTCCAGTACAAGGCGTTTGCGAGGACGTACGCGAACTCGTCGGACGTGTGCTGGCGGGCCGCCGCACAAAGCAGTCGCCGCCAGACCCGCCCGCGGTCGTCGAAGGCAGCCTGCTTGGCATCTCTCTTTCGACGGGCGTACTGGCCAGTCAAGTGGTAGCGCCGTTCCATCGCGTAGCCTTCCGCTGCATACACCCCTTTCGTGCACACGAGGTGTGCCAGATAGCAGGCGAACCAGAGACCGTCCTCCCGCTGTTCAAGATCCGTTCGATCGTAGCCTAACGACTCAAGCATCGTCTCCGTCTCATCGACTGTCTGATGAACGGCGGCCATCACGTCGGCTAGTGCCGGTACTAACTCGACAGCACCAATCTCCCCGATGTTGTCGAGTCCGTCGACAAGTGCTTCGAGTTGGCTTGCGGTCTGCAGCGTGAATCCCACTGGAATAGTGAGTGCGCCACGGATGATGGCGTAGCGAGTGGAATGTAATCGACTGGCGGCATACCGGTCTGCGTTCGCAACGGCCTGTAATACCGTGACGGTCTGCTCAACCGATAGAAACTGCCCGCAGGCAAACGCCAACTCCGGAACCGACCGAACAGTACCAAGCACTTCCTGACTGTCTGTCCTGTCTCCTTGAAGGATCGATTCGATCGTCCTAGTGACTGTCGGATCTGGAAGCATCACCGCCACTGACCGATCGGCAACACGAATGCGAACGCGAGCCAAGCCAGATCCCTCTGGAACACGGATCTGGAGTCGAGTCGCTTCTTGCCCGCCACGGTGCAGTGGGCTATCTAACCGTTCGGCAGTACCTGTCCAGACGAGGTTGAGGGTCGTGGCTTGGCCAGTCGAGTCGAGACAGGAGAGTTCGTACCGGTAGTCCTCGGTCGCTGTCGTTCGGTCCGGATCTTTCGGGGTTCTCGAAATCGTTAATTGCAGACCGTCGGTGAGAGTATACGTTTGGTCGGGGACAACCTGCATACCAAATGACTAGTTCGTGAAAGTTCGTGTTAAGTATTCGGTCAGTACAGCATGACGTTGAGACTGGACTACTACTGAACTCGAAACCAGGATGGGATCGTTGACCGTCTATATTGACGGCTTTCGAATGCACGAACAGCTTGAGGGGCCTGAGATGCAGTTTCTGATTGGCTATCTAGGAGAGGCGAACTAGGATGCGTGAGCTAGGAAATCAGCCTCTAGAGGCCATCTATTGCTCAGCAAAGGGGATTTTAGTACTTCCCCTGCAAAAGCATACCTGTATGAGTTCAGACAAGCCACCTGAATTCGATGAACTGCTTCCAGATACGAGTGGGAAATACTCGTGTCCAATCTGTCATGACTTCGAGGCTGATGAGAAGGATCAAGTCAAAGCCCACATCTCGGGGTCTCAGGACGAACAACACGACGATCTCGGTTGGAATTACGAGAGTGAAATTGCAGCCACGGCCGAAACTGAGTGACGACGCAACCGTCTCACTCAGTTTTTCTCGAAACAGGACGCAGTGGCTTCATGCCTGTTCTTGAACTGGTTGGTAAACGTCATGTCGGTTCCAGAGGGCCTCACGAGCGGTTTCGAACTCGCGGGAAGGGTTCGTCGGGGACCGTAAGTGGACAGTACTGGCAACGCGCCGGTTCCATGGAATGTTCTGTCCGTCGTCGGTCCAACAGACGATTGGGTTTCCATCGATTGTTGGGGGTTCGCCTGTTGTCTCAAACTCGATGGTGAGGACGGCAGGTAATTCCACCGCGTCAGTCACAGACCACCAGCCGAGCCCTCGATAACCCGAATCACGATACAACTCCGTCATGAAGTGAATTGGCTCGCCGTCAAGCGAGACGGACCACGATACTCGGTCTCGGAGGTTGCTTTCCAGAGACTGCTGCCTTGACCCTCGTCTGGAATCGAGCGGTGCGAGCCTAGCTTCGGTGCCTGGTGTGAGTGCCCGCCAGAAGAAGAGTGTCGTGTCGGATGGGATCACATATTGATGGCTATTCCCATCGAGCGGGAGTTGTATTTCAACCGCGGGATGTGAGAGACGTTCAGTCTGCATTGTCGGCGGAGTATATTGGCGCTGGGTTTGCCGACACCGAACGTGTCTCTAGGTCAGGACTCAGATCAGTCACTCGAAACCGTGTTGTACTCATGAGCCCGGGAAATCGGCCTGATCCACAACTGTAACAATGGTGCTTGAACGTCTCACCGATCGAGGTTTCGTAACTGGTTTCGAATCGTGCTAGAGTACGACACTCTTCGCAGACCGCCTCAAACACGTCATCGGAAGTCGTCCAAGTATCATCTACTGTGAATTCTTCAATAGCATTGTGTGTCGTCATGCAGAACACGTCCCTCAGTATACGCTACTATCAGAGCTAGCACAATAGTGTTGATCCTAGTCGAAGCGGTGACCGCTTTTGTTGTCCTCACTTTCGCCTCACGGGAAGTGCGACGAGAGAGGGGGACCCTTATCGATTTGTTCTGGAAAAACAGTCCCCTCGAAAATGTCCTCACGCGCGTTCTCAACGATATTTTCAACGATATTTGGTGATCGTTTCACATTCGTTCTTCCTTCTCTCCTAGCCCTATGAAGCCAGGTAGAAGAACACCCACCCTTATCGACTTGTTTGATTCTCTCGCATTCTTGTGGTTTTCGCCGGTTAATCTTATTTAAAGACCCTCGTTCTACCCCTGTTATTTGCCGACCACTTCTACCCGTTCCGGAAAACAAATCGATAAGGGTCCCCCCGGGTTATCTATCCACTCTACTATCTTGCTTCAGCAAGAGATTCTTGGCGTTTGCTGCGAGTTGGGTGTCATTTCTGTGGTGGGTTGTGAGCAGATTATACGAGTTGAACTGCCTTCCTGTTCGTGAACAAGGAACCGGTTCAACCATCGGGAGGGTGTGGTGGGAGTCACTTCTGTACCCCCATTCGGGTTAGTGACCGTGACGCGATTATCCACAATGCCCCTGCGATCTTTTGATCGAAACACTCCGCACTGGTGTTCGCAGTCTGTTTCCCACAGACAGAGAGAAGGCACTAATTCCCACCCCCGTCCCCGTTTCCACGTGAGACCTATCCGAGACACTGCGTCTCGTTCAGCTCACGTCTTACCGGGCTGGCAGGGACGGTGTGATGGGCTTCGAACGCCGGTGCCTTCGGCGCTCATGAGAAACAGTAGCATAGCTGGCCTGTTAGAACTTCTGCTTCCTGTATCCGACCACGAATATCCAGTAATTCATTGAATTCCGGCTCCACAGTAGGTGATTTTGGTTTCTGTCCCGTGTTGGAGGGGGCAGCAGGCGTTGAAAGAGACCCTTGTCTTACCAAATCCTCGATTACTGTTCTCAGAATGTTTGGTAAGATGGTGGAGCTGTACTCCTGATCCCGGTCCCGACAGGACCATGGGACACGGGGGGTGTCCGCAATTAGCGTGACAGGTTTGAAAATCAAGGTGTGTGGGTGTGGGGGACGGGGTGTGTCCGGAAAAGATTGGAGTATTGGTGGGGTGAGTCGTCGGTTGCACACGGGGTGTCCGGAAAAACCGACAAGGATGATAGTGATGGTTTATTGAGGGGTTCTGATTGGGCACAGCGTCGAGTGCCAGGATAGTGCCCGTGACGATTACCGGAGTGCGTGTATTGGGGTAATCGAATTCTCGTGGGGTTCGTCAAACCACTGCGCACGTGCGCTAATCGTTTCTTCGCAGTTTGGACATTGCAAGTAAGTATCGTCCTTGATTGAGCCGGTAGCCTCTAACGCGTCTTCAAGCACGTAGTTGAGGTTATTTGTTGTCTCACCGAAATAAAGAAATGCGGAGACATCCTGGTCAGCTAGTAAGTTGCACGCGAGTAAGTGGAGTAATGTTCGGTAGACATCTCGTTCTGTTTGCGTCTCGGCTGCTAGTCGTTCTTCGAGAAGAAGCTCAGCTGCTGACCCTCTACTCGGGCCGACTGAGAACATGAGTTGTGTCCCGCACGTTGGGCACGACTCGTCGTCGACTAACTCTGCGTGGTCATGCTCTTCGTTACAATTGTCACATCTGACCATGGCGGGGGTATTTTGTACCTATGTAAAAACCCTCGTGCTACAGCGGTAGGACTAGATGACGATGTTGTAGGCGCCGCTGAAGCAACTATTCGCCAGAACGTGATGGCTACACACGATCGGTTACGCGACTGACGACGGTTAATGCCCTATAGCGACCCGTTCGGTAACCCTCGTGATGATACCATTATACTCAGCCGCAGGTTTGCCCGGGACTGGTTCGGTTAGAACTCTGGACGGGGGGTGTCCGCAATTAGCTCGACAGGTTCTATTTCATACATGTACTGCCACAAGGAGGGGGTGTGTCCGGAAAAGACCGACGTGTTGTAGGGGGTAAACGACGAAGAAACGGGGGTGTTCGAAAAGCGCGGTAGTGACACGAGGAAGATAGTATTGACACATAGACAAAGGGTTATCAGAGACATCTTGCACATAGAGAAGGGCGTACTGACAGTGGGTTGACCGTGAGTGGCCCCACCGATTTTGGGAACAGCCATCATCGCCTGACCAAACTAGCCTCAGCGAACCCGCAAGCTGACAACCGAGATAACCAACCAGTTGGGTTACCTACGGAGGAATCCTCATGCTTCAGAGCAGAGAGGAAATCAAAGGTTAGTCGTCGTCGGTATACTCTGGGCCGAGAATTTGCGTCCAGAGTGCCTGTTTAGATCGTTTGCCCGTCTCGTTCTCAGCGTCCTCACTGCCTAGTGCAGCAGCAAACATTACCGACTTGAATATCTCAATAGTCGCTTCAGGGCTCGATTCAGCTAATCGCGTATCCATATCGACATACTCAACCGATCGCGGATTGCCGTAGAACGGCTCGTACACATTATGGAGCATGATCTTAAACTCCTGCAACGACTTAGGTGGGTCGCCATTGATCATAAGGCCGGGGATGCGGGTTCCACAACGCGAGCACTCCTCTTCGATGAATTCGATTTCGCAAAAAGACAGATCAGTAACTACGTCCCGGCGCACCTCTGTGAGGTCATGATACACCTCGGGGGCTAGGTTCTGTTCAAACAGGTCTGCTGTCTCGATATCTTTGCACGGACCCGCTCCGTTTGTGTCTTTTTCTATCATTGGCGCGGAAGGTGGTAACCTACACAATAGTTAAAAGGTTAGCCCTCAGCGAACTGTAATTCACTGGCTGAACCCACTGAAGTGGCTAAATACGGACTGGCAGTACGAGCACCAGAAATATAACACGACCATATCGCAGTTCTGCAGTAACGAATCTCACTACAGTGACACAATCTCAATCGAATTGTTGACCCGTGAGATTCAATAGAAAACTGAGATACACTAATACTGTCCACGTTCGCCGATCCGAACGTCATCTAATAGATTGATTTTGGGCATTTCCCCCTGCAATTTGTTCATGCTGTGAGTCTGCCTTACCTACTGAGAACATGCGGTAGAACGTCTTTGCCGTCGATTCCCGCCAATTGTTTTTCCCGACACGGATCGAATATAGACTCATGCGACTCAGTCCATTTGATCAGCCATCCAAAGATCACTGGTTACTCAAGGCACCACTCTATGGGCGGGCCGGACCACGTAACCCACGAGGCCGATGTACCTTCGAAGTCTTTCCAGTCCAACCCGAGGAAGATGTGCGCGACTGGTCTCGAATCCCAAGAGACGATACCGAGTACGACCCGAGCAACGCGGGATTCGACATCCCGAAAGCAACCTCAGGTACGGACTATGTACTAATGGTCAATACGTTCGACCGGCCGAGGTTACAGTGGTATTCCCGAGGCCAATTCAAAGATCGGTTCCTCTGTGATCCATTAAATCCACCTCGACCACAAGGTGTTGATCCTGACCAGTGGTCAGAGCAGGCTGAAGATAGAATTCGAGGGAGTACTTCAGCGACAGTCACTCTAAATGAGGATGCAAAGACACTGCTAAACCGGATCGCACGGTTGTGGAACGGGCATGAAGTCTGTGATGTCCACCTTCTCGCTGATCAGTGTCCCACCATAAGCCAGCTTTCTGCCGATCTTGACAACGACGATCTGAAACAACTGTATTACAACACAAACCTCGGTCGGGAGACACTACTGGCATTTGGTACCGCTGATTGGTTCGAAGACACAACGAGATTTTTGAAACCAACATCGGTGTTCCGTAAGCGAGCTTGGTACGACCTCACCCAGAAGGGCCGGTTACTAATCAATGGAAAAGATGAGTTCCCCAACCTTCGTGGGGATCCATACGAAGGCCTCGTCCACCGTATCACAGTCGCCCTCGCTTGTCTGCACGATCAAATCCGGCAGCGAAAAACCAGTTCGTACCATGATTGGAAAAACTACACAATTGATGCTATCGCAAAAGACCAACACGGACAGTCCTACGCGAATGAGATCCTCACTAACCATAACAACTTGAAACTCTATCGGAAAACGTACAGGAAGATGGAGGAACTACATACAAAGGGTATTAAACCGGTCGCAATATTTGATTCACGGGAGACTGCGTATAAGGTTTTCAATCACTGGCATCGAAAAGGACTTGCCGAGTTGCCGAACGGACCGTTCAATTCTGAATTCAGTATCAAAAAGGGCAAGGAGATAACCACTGAAGCATACCACAGTAACCAACTTGACTGGGTAATTTCTGATTGGACAACAACGTGGACACTCAAGCAGAACACGCTCGGGCCAAACGGCCCTGACCTCAGCCGAGAGCAGATATTATCATTTAATTGGTAAGACAAATTCCGCAGACACCCTCCAACCAACCCTAAATGGGGGACAGTACCCTAGTTATACTGGTGCGTTTCGTGAGCTATGTTCGACTGAATTCTGAAGTCTTACCCCATTCCGGAGCACGATTTAGCTCCGGAACATACTCGTTGTAGAGTCCGATGACAGAATCCAAATATGTGGACATTTACAACGATTAGTATAAAATCAGAAGACGGCAAGGCCACCGGACGTAGTAGCAATCTTCAATGATATCTCCAAAACCCTCAGACAGCGGTAGGGGATCCCGCTAATTTTGAACTATTATCTTTCAGCCAATGAGGTGGTGAATTATATTGGCGTACTAGATATTTACAACGGTTTTTCTAAAACCGCAAGACAGCGTCTTACTAGGAAATTGAAATGGATTCTCTATAATGAGCAGACGGTAGCTATAATCAACGGGTAGTCAGTCCGGATCTTCTTCGTACCGATAGTCCACCACCTCAGTTCATCGGCTACCTCATCAATATGATTGACTCCAATGCGAACGAGTGTTTCACGGACATCTGTAAGATGCACCTCAGTTCCAGACTCTTTTTCAATAGTTGTATAATATCGGTGTTAAGATCTTCAATTTCGCTGCGCAGATTTAGTTATGACCTCATTCCCGCGGATGCGTGTCCGACGCAGTTTTTTTTTGAGACAGTCACGATTGTTCAGGCCAGCAGAAAGTGATCTATACAGACCACTTTTCGGCTGGCTTAGCGCACAGCTCTTACCTCTTGCAGCAAAACCATGGGCGGAAAAAGCAGAAAAGCGGCGACACCGCTTTCCGGTGAACCGGTTGGTTCGCCGCCGGATACTTGCGCTCACTTCGCAGGCTCGTTCTACGGCTAATTCACCAAACTTCGAGCGCAGACAACCACCTTGTGAAACGCCTACGAAAATCCTGCGCTCGTACGGAACCTGATTTACCTAAGGTAAAGTAGGCACCTGACTCGCGGCAGGTACCTGAGGTAACTTTAGGGCCTATTCAGGGCAATTCTTTAAATACAACTATTTCATTTACTCCTGCGAACCGATGATAAACGACGTCTCTGTATCGATTTACCCTCTTCGCCGGAGGTGGGTAAACGATGAGCGGTAGCGAATGGGACGGATCTCTTATTTCTGAGGATCAGCTAACCCAATTAAACGCCCGTCAGCAAGACATATATACTGAGAAACTATCCAGGTTTGCTCAGTACCTATCAACGAAAGGCAAAGCACCGATAAAAGACATCGGCTACGCCGAAAAAGTGGTAAAGGTACGGATCTCCCGCTTCCATCGAATGGTGAAATGGAGTTGGGACAATAATGGAACAGTAACGACAGAGTTCTCTCCGGAAGATGGTGATGCTGTTAATGCTGCGTTACAAACCGATTCGTTTCGGAAAATGGACGGTGGCCGATTCGCTGAAGGTTCAAAACGAAAACTGAATGATGTCTTGCGGAACTGGTTCGAGTTCAAAAATATCGATTGGGATCCAAAATACACGTTCTCCGACGATAATCCAGAAAACCAACCGGATCCGTTTCTGAAGAAGGAACTCAAAAGGATATGGGAAGCATCGCTGGATTACAAGACCGTTCCTAGTTACAATAACTTGACTCCTGACGAGCGTGACAGGACGAAAGCACATATCGCACAAGAGCTTGGGAAGCCGAAAGACGAGGTTCGACCTGACGATTGGGATCGGCTCAACAAGTGCTGGAAGATTCCGTCGCTAATTCGGACAACGAGGGGTCATGGCTGGCGACCGGATCTTATCAAAAGAATGAAAGTCGATTGGTACGACCCGGAGACGCAAACGATCTACATTCCTGAAGGGGAAGCACCGAAAAATGATGCATCATGGAACGCGACGTTGTCGGACGAAGCAGCCTCAACGCTTGAGAAGTGGCTCAAACAACGGGATCTGAGGGACAAATACGATGGACGGGACGAGATTTGGCTCAACCGTGAGGGGAATCCGTATGAATCAGGGACGCTGAACGATCTTCTTGACAATCTGATCAATGAAGCTGGAATCAGTTCCCGTGGGAGAAATCTCGTTTGGTACTCATTCCGGCACAGCATAGGCACCTACGTATTCAAAGAATACCAAGAACTGGAAATGGTCGCGGAACAACTCAGGCAGAAAAGTAGAACGTCCGCAACGAACTACATTCACCCTATCCCGGAACTCAAGAAAGAAGCTGCGGAGATAATGTGAATCCGGGTGGAGGGTTATCCCATTCGGTCCAGCGCGTCTTGCCTGTCTTCAACTGGCGTCTGATCGTATTTCATAGTCGTTTCAGGACTCTTGTGACGGAGCTGTGTCTGTGCTGCTGCAAGGTCTTCTTCGCGCGTCATGTACGTCCCGACTGAGTGTCGAATCGCATACCAGCTCATTTGTCGGTGTTCCGTATTGATTCCAGCAATCTCACAGAGTCGATGCAAGAGATACCGGAGCGACGCCGTATCGTAGGCATTCTGTTCGCGGGTAAGCCAGATTGATTCCGTATCATCGTAGTCGGAATATGCGCGGCGTTCCTGCATCCACCGCGACAGCATTTCTGCGGTTCGATCACGGAGACTGACGACCCAATTTTCTCTGTTCTTGGCACTGTCTCCTTTGGGGATTCGTAGGACGCTGTTTTCGAGATCAAGCCAAGAGACATCTGACCGGTTGACCTCAACTGGTCGAAGCCCTGCATCGAGACTCGTCCACACGAGTGACGGGATTTTCCATCCGTTGGCACGGTCCCAATCATCAGGGGTAACATCCGATTTTGGTTTCTCAAAGCGTTGTGCAAGATGCCGTTTCCACCGGTCACGTTCGGCGGGTGACAAATTGTTGTAAGACGGAATTGATCCGTACTCAAGCGCGGCATCACGAATCGCTCCCCGCTCATCTTTCGTCAGGTAATCTCTCGGCTGTGTGCTACTGTCGGCAGCAAACGTGATGTCTGGTTCCCACGCGCCGAGCCCCCGCTCATGTTGGAGCCACTTGTAGAGCATTTTTGTTGATTTCTGACAGTTCCGCTTGTGTGTCGCACTCACGTCCCGACGAGCAAGATGATCCATCCACTCGTCGGCATGGTCATGAGTGAGATTTGCTGTATACCCACCCTCCAACTCCCATACAAACCGGTAGAATCGATCCATCCGATACGAGCGGGGTTTGACAGTCCCTTTCGCGTACCCCTTCGCTTTGTCTGGATCTTTCCCATAGGTCAGCAGCCAATTGAGGCAGTCTTCGCGCTCGGAGCGATAATCAAGTAATTGCCGATGGTTCAAGAATGACTCCGAGGTCTCAGTGACGACTGGATAGTCATCGAGGTCACTCATTATCTGGCCTCCGTCCGGCGATTTGCTGTCGGCCCTGTGAGCTTGTGAGCGGTGGACAAATTACGGAATCGCTTGACTGCGGTAGGTTCGCAGGTCCGTCCTGCGAGTCCGATAGGTTGGCAAAGAAGGGAAACCGCAAGACTGCGCGGTTGTGTGTGAATCCTTCGAATCGATTTGGTCTGAGCATTTGGCGAAGTCACCTGTTGTTCACAGACCAGAACCGCAAGAAGGGAGCCGATTGGAGTGCTCCGTCAGGGATTCGAACCCTGGTCCTTGCCGTGAGAGGGCAAGATGATTGGCCGGACTACACCAACGGAGCGGTGTGCATTCCTCAGTAGCGACGAGTTACGTTTAACGATTGCGCTTCGGGCCAGCGGTGTGAGGGTGTCTCACTCGTCGTCGAAGGGCGAGCCGACGGCGTCGGGTTCTTCGCCAGCCTTGCTGATGATGTTTTCCCGCCCGACACGGAGTTTGCTTATCGATCCTTCCTCTTCCATATCCGAGAGGAGCATGCTGACCTTCGATTTGGACCACTCGGTGTTGTCGACGATGTTGACCTGTTTCATTCGGCCACCGTTCTCGTCGAGTAGTTTCAGCACTCGATCCTCGTCGGAGAGCAGTTCCTCTTCGGGAACAGAGGGCTCCGCCGGCTCGGTCCCTGCCGCTGTTTCGGCCTCAGTTGCACCAACGTTCCCTCCATCGCCCTGCTCGCGGAAGATCCCTCCGAGGTTGCCAGAGTACCACGCGATAGTTCCCCCAACGACGAGCAAGAGGAGGATCGCAACCGCAAGCGGGATTGGCCCGACCTCACTCGACGCCGCGTCGACAGGGGTCGAGTTCGCCGTCGATGGTGGCGTTGCTGTCGCAGATTGAGCCGCCCCGGTGACGTTCGGACTGGTCGCGACGACTTTCGGACGGCGGTCGGCGAACTGCCGCTCGCCGTGGTACTCGATAGAGTCACTCGCTGTGAGATTGTCCTCCACGCCGAACCTGTCCGGCGTGGGGTCTGCCGACGAGAATTCGAGGTTCGACTCCTTGTCGAACACCAGTCGCTGGTCCGGACCGATGTACATGCCACCCGCGAACACGTCGTCGACGACAATTCCGCTGGCTGTCGTCCGAGAGAAGTTGGTCCACATAAAGGACATCGACAACCGACCGTAGACGCGGAACTGCTCGTCGACGGTCGCCTCTTTCGCGAACGCCGTCGCGTTCATCTGGCGGTTCGTCTCCTCAGTTCCGAAGGCTGTCAACGCCTCGGCACGGGTCTTGAAATCCCGGAACGTCTGCGTCTCGTTGTTGTTGAACGTGCTCGCGAACGACTCGAACTGCTCGCGCTCGGTACCGTTTTCATCGAGAGTGGTACTGTGCGTTATCGTCCATCTCGCAGAGCCGTTTTCGTAGGTGGTAATCCGAAACTCCGTACTGTCGAATCCCTCCGGCGTACTCAGTTGCGGGGCGTCCTGTGCTTGCTGGAACGTAGTCTCGTCCCCGGTGGCGCTGCTGGCGGGGAGAGCGGCCCCCGTCGTGAGAACCAGCAACGCGACTGCCAACCCGACGAACCACCGGCGTTGCATCTACCCTATACGACCCAAGGGCAGAATAAAAACACTGTGCCTGCGGCCGTCCGCACTCACTCACTCAGGAAGGGCCTCAGCGAGTGTCTCGGCCGGATGTGGCGGTTCTGTACCGTCTTGGCCCCCTGTTTCGCCGGCAAGCTGTGAGCGACAGGACGCCCCTGGCGCGACGACTCGCTCTCCAGAACTGTGCTCTATCTGGTCGAGCAAGATGCCGGCAATCGCTCGACTCATCGAGTAGTGCTCGGCCTCGTAGCCGAAGGAGCCAGCCATCCCACAACAGCCCGAATCGAGCGCGTCCACGTCGTACCCTGCCCGACGGAGCACGGCGACCGCGTGGTGGTCACGCTTGGCCGCTTTCTGGTGACAGTGTCCGTGGTAGGAAAGAGACATCGACGGAGCGTCGAAGTCGATGGTATCGTCGAGTCGGTGTCGGTCGAGATACTCACAGACACCGTACGTGTTGGCCGCGACGCGTTCGGCGCTCTCTCCTGAGAGAAGGTCCAGATAGTCCGACTGGAACATCACGGCGTCGGAAGGTTCGACGACGAGTACGTCCCAGCCATCGTCGACGCGCGGTGCGAGCGCGTCGACGTTCGTCTGCGCGCGCTCTCGGGCGGTGTCGAGAAAGCCCTTCGAGAACGCGGCCCGGCCACTCGGTCCCACGTCGGGTGCGAGCCGAACGTGGACGCCGGCGGCTTCGAGCACCCGAACGGCCGCCTTGCCCGCGTCGGGATGGGTATAGTTCGTGTACGTGTCCGGGAACAGCAGCGCCTTCCGATGAGCGTTGGCTTCAGAAACGGTCGGCTCCCTGTCATCGAACCAGTCCGAGAAAGTCTGTCGGTGGAATTCCGGCAGGTCGCGCTCCCGTGCGATACCGAACAGCTTCTCGGCGATCACACCGCTTCCGGGCAGTTTCTGGGCCCAGTTCGACAGCGGCGCGAGCATGCTCCCGACTGCGTTGACGCGGTCCACGTCCGCGAAGAGTCGGTCTCGCAGACTCGTCCCCTCTTCCTGGTGGTGCTGGTGCTGGACTTCGGCTTTCAGCTTGGCCATGTCCACCTCGCTCGGGCAGTCTTTCGCACAGCCCTTGCAGCCGATACAGAGGTCGAGCACCTCGTCCATGAACTCCACGTCGGTGGGGTCTGCCGGCAAATCACCGCTCATCGCCTGTCGGAGCATGTTCGCTCGGCCGCGCGTGCTCGTGACTTCCTCGTTAGCGGCCCGATAGGTCGGACACATCACGCCGCCAGTAGTCGACTGTGGGCCGCGACAGCCACCACAGCCGTGACAGAGCTCGACCATCCCCTGCATTCCGTTGTCGTTGTCCCAGTTGAGCTGGGGGTCAAATCCCAGGTCGAAGTCGTACTCCGGCGAGAAACGCAGGTTCTCGGTCATCTCGACGGAATCGGCCCGCGCTGGCAGGTCCCGACGCTCGTCCTCGGAAACCTGCCCGCAGACCTGCCCAGGATTCAGCAGCCAGTCGGGGTCGAACGCCGTCTTGGTGTCTTTGAACAGTTCCCACACGTCCTCGCCGTAGAGTTTCCTGTTCCACCGACTCCGCGCGCGGCCATCTCCGTGCTCACCGGAGACGCTGCCGCCGTACTCAACGACGAGGTCCGTTGCGCCATCGGCGATTGCTTCCATCTGCTCGACGCCGTCGATGGTTTTCAGATTCACGAGCGGGCGGATGTGGAGACACCCCGGCCCTGCGTGGGCGTAGAAACTGGCAAACGTACCGACTTCGTCCAGCAGTTCCTGGAAGTCAGCCACGAACTCGGGGAGTCGCTCCGGTGGGACTGCGGTATCTTCGATGAAACTGATGTGTTTCGCGTCGGTGGTCCGACCGAGCAAGATCGGGAGACCACTCTTGCGGAGCTTCCAGAATCGCTCGCGTTCGGCGTCGTCGTGAGCTTCGTCACCGCCGAGCGCCCGTACCGGATCATCCGTCATGTTGCCGGCACCCTCGGCGGGGACAGCCGTTGCCGTTACCGTCGGCATCCGATCGGCGAGCAGGTCGGCAACCTTCTGCTTTCCCTCCTTGTCGGTCTCGGCGTAGAACTCGACAAGCAGGACGGCTCCATTCCCTACGGGAACCATCTCGTCAACGAGCGGCCCGAACTCACCCGTCTCGCGGGCCAGGTCGAGGAGCACGTCGTCGAGTACCTCCACCGCGGCTGGGTCGTGTTCGAGGATTGGGGAAACGTCTTCCAGCGCCGTCAGCAGCGACTCGTAGCGCAACAGCGCCATTCCCTTGGTCTCGGGGATCGGTTCGAGCGATATCTCCGCCTCCGTGACGATAGCCAGTGTCCCCTCGCTGCCCGCGAGCAGTCGAGCGAGATTCACAGTCCCGGTCTCGGCTTCGTCGACGAGACGGTCGAAGTTGTATCCCGAGACGTTTCGCTTCAGTTCGGGAAAGGCGCTGTCGACGGCGTCCCGTTCGTCGATGATGGCCGCGACGGCGTCGTAGATGCGCGCTTCGGTATCGCCGTCGGGGTCGGCTTGCTCGCGGAGTCGGTCGACAGCAATCTCGCCAAAGCGTGTGACCGTCCCATCGGCGAGAACGGCTTCGCACTCCTGGATATAGGCGTCGGTCTTGCCGTACTGCAGCGAGTGTGAACCGGTCGAATTGTTCCCGATTGCGCCACCGAGCGCGCTCTTGTCGCCCCACGCGGGGTCCGGTGCGAACTTCAGGTCGTGGTCGGCGAGCGTCTCGTTCAGATCGCCGAGAATCAGCCCGGACTGGGCGCGGGCAGTCCCTGCTGACGGGTCGACGTCAAGCAGCGCGTCCATGTGTCTGGTGAAATCGAGAACGACCGCCTCGTTGACCGACTGGCCGCCGAGACTGGTGCCGCCGCCACGGGGAAGCACCGGAATCTCGCGGTCGGCGCAGTACTCCATCACTGCGGCCACGTCCGCCGTCGACTCCGGGAAGACGACGCCGATGGGCGTCACTTCGTAGGCGCTGGCGTCAGTCGCGTACAGTTGTCGGGAGAACTCGTCGAAGCGAACGTCACCCGCTACGCAGTCGCGAAGGTCCGCGACGAGTGCGGGCCGCTCGACATCACCGCCGACGTAGTCGTATTCCGCCCGCGGGTCCGCCGACGGGTCCGCGGAACGGTCGCTCGTTCCCATACCCCGCCCTTTGCCTGTCGGGAGAATAAAGTCACGGCATACACTGTCCGCGAGACCGAAGCTTCGACTTCTTCGATTGTCGACTTGCCCATACTGTGCTTGTAGAGTTCGAACGTCGAACTTGCCTTGGTTCGTACTATCATGCGTAAAAAGAGGCAAGAAGGTACGAGCCGATCAAGAGAGACGGCGACAGTATCAGACATCACTGTTGCCGCCATTACTTAGAACATTATTAAATATTCAGTTGTCGTCAGTCTTCACGTCGCATGTTACCACTTCAACAAGGGATATCGCTTGATCCACAGGAGTATATTCCACCACTCATCAGTGCGGGCACGACAGTCGTGTTGTTCGTCGTCGCGTTCGTGGTCATCTACCTACTTGGGAAGTATTTCGTAACCCGAGCAGTGAAGCGCGGTCTCAGACATCGAGACTTCGACGAGACACTCGTCGGGCTGGCGGTGAATGTAACCGTCGTGGTTATTGCCGTGTTAGCGGTCGCACTGGCCGCGACGGTCGCCGGCTTCGGCGTCGTCTTGGCAGCGTTCGCGACTCTGGCCGGTGCGCTCGCGCTGGCGGTCGGCTTCGCTGCGCAGGACCTCATCGCCAATTTCGTCGCCGGCGTGTTCATCATTCAGGACGAACCGTTCACGGTCGACGACTGGATCGAGTGGAACGGGAATAGCGGCGTCGTTCGGGAGATAAAACTGCGGGTGACGAAGCTAGACACGTTCGACAACGAACTCGTCACGGTCCCAAACAGCGAACTCGCCAGCACGGCAGTTGTGAACAACGTGGCCAACCAGCTACGGCGGGTGTCGGTCGATTTCGGTATCGGATACGAGGACGACATCGAACAGGCGCGAGAGGCCATCATCGACGAAGGGTCGCGTATCGACGGCGTTCTCAACGACCCCGAGCCGACAGCCCCCGTCACATCGCTCGGTGACTCGGCGGTTGTGCTCTCGGGACGCATCTGGATGGAACCGGACGAGAGCAGTTACGGCGCGGTTCGGGCCGAGTTCGTCGAGGCCGTCAAAGAGCGGTTCGACGCCAAAGGAATCGATATGCCGTACCCGAACACCGAGCTATCTGGTGGTCTCGAAGTGACGAACGTCGAGGGAAGCGAAGAGGTTACTGGCGACTGAACGCAAGTACCGTGAGTGGGGGAGTCAGTCCGACACCACTCTTGTTCGGTCCAATTCACCGGAGAGACCTACGGTGCCAATCTGTTCTTCCGGTTTTTCATCTCCTCGTTGTAGTACTCGAAGGTGATGGGACACCACTCCTCGGCGATGTCGAGGATGTCCTCCGTCATCTGTCGAATCTCCCACTGAGCGTCCGCGGCAGCGCGCATATCGGCGACGTGCATCAACATTCGAGCGTTCATCGACATCACGATGTTGACTTTCGTCCCGATAGGGAGGACGAAACGGGCGTCTTCGGGGGGCATCCCGAGGTCGAGCAGGTCCTGATAGGACTCGACGGCGTTCTCGATGGCATCTTTGAAGATTTCCTCGCGCTCGGCGACGTCTTCGTCGCTCACGTCGCCGGTCTTCTGGTTGCGGCCCACCCAGTCCGGGTCGTCAGCGGACGGCGGAATGACGACCATCTCGCCGTCGCGCACGTCGGCGGGGTCCACGTCGTCAAAGGAGACATATCGCATCGACTGGACGTCGAAAGAGACGTGACGATGCCGGGTCAGTTGCGCCATACACGAGCGGGAGACGCCTTTGATAGCAAAGGTAGCGTGTGGGTGCTCGAACGGCCCGAAGTGACCGTGCTGGAGCAGGTGATGGATGAGCGTCTCCATCTTCGCTTCGATGGTGTCACCGTCGGTGGTACCCATCGTCTCCTCGAAGGAGAGATCGCCGACGAAGTCCGACATGTAGTCGTTTCGGGCCCCCTGACAGATGAGACGTTCCGGGTCCTCGGTCGCTTCGAGTAACTGGACCTCCATACAACCGCGGCGGAACCGGAGCGGCATAAAATACGATGGTCCGACTCAGAGTTCGACCCAGTCAGAGGGCTCTGGCTGGATGCCCATCGCCCGTGCCTCGCGGGTACCGTCGCGTTCGCGGATCTCGATGAGTCCGTCGAACGCCTGCTTGATGACCTGCAGCGTCTGGTCGTCGTGAGCGCTGGAGTCGATAGTGAATAGACCAAGAAACTCCGCGGAGTCGAGCCGCGAGGAGAGGACGTGACAGAACTTGAAGACGGTCTGTTTGTCGGTGTACGTAATCATCGTCGAGAGGTTGGTCAGGCCGAGGCGAGCCTCGTCGACGCCGGCGTCGTGGAGCCGGTCGAAACACTTCGTGATTCCGATGCCGATGCCGGTCATGTCGGCAGGTGCAGCGACGCGATTGATGTACGCGCCATCGTCGCGTTCGTACTCCTGTCGGTCGCTGTCAGTTCTGCAGTCGATGGCACAGAGACGGTAGCTGTCGAGGGCGGGGGCACGCGACTGGATGTCTTCGATGACATCCTCGGCCCGACCGCCGGTCGTCACGCCGACAGCTCCTTCGCCATTGCTGGCTCCGACAGCCAGTGACTCGAACAGGAGATTCTCTTTTCCTGTCATCGCCGGTCCCGAGATAAGAAGGCTCGACCCCGGTCGAATCGACGATACTGCGTCGACATCCAGAACTCCAGAGAGGTCGTACATACTGTTGTCAGTACTCATCGGCATCGCTCAGTTCACGGATTGTTGCGATGAAGTCCTCGTCGTCCTCGATACCACCGAGCGTCTCGGAGAGGTCGTCCCGGAGCGAACCGATTTCCGCCTTGAGCCGGTCGTATTCGTCGCTGTCAGCCAACTCCGCTCGGCTCTTCGTCGCTTCGAGCGTCGCCTGCTTTTCGACCAGCGAGTAGTACTCCTGAAGGAGTGAGTCGTACTCCGAGCGTTCGAGCAGGTTCTGGACCGTCTCGACGAGTTGCTCGCTTTTGATTGGCTTCGAGAGATAGGCGTCGAATCCCATCTCCAGAATGTCGAAGTCCGGTTCGACGGCGGTGACCATCGCGACGCGACACTCCAGGTCGTCCTCGCGGATGTGTTCGAGCACTTCGTCACCGGAGAGCCCCGGCATCATCCGGTCGAGGAGGACGATGTCGACACCGGCGTCGAGTTTCTCGAGCCCAACGTCTCCGTTCTGGGCCATTCGCACCTCGTAGTCGTCTTCTAACCAGAGCCGATAGGTCTCCGCAACGTCCGGTTCGTCCTCGACGATGAGTACGACAGGTTCGTCCGAATCAGACATCTCCACTCTTGGTCTGATTTGTATGTCACCACACATAGCCCTATGGGTGTCGAGAAACCGGGGACTGAACGGGACCGACATCCCCAAGCACCTCGCTGGCAAACGGAGAGCCATGATTCAGAACCTCGCTATAGGACAGCAGGTGTTTACCAGTAACGTCTTTCTCGTCACGGGTGAACGAACCGTTCTGGTCGACGTGGGCAACGACTTCGATGTCGTCAGTGAAACCCGCGAGTACGTCGACGACATCGACGCCGCGATTCTCACGCACACGCACTACGACCACGTCGGTACGCTCGACGCCGTCGTCGACGCCTTCGACGTGGACGTGTGGGGCTACGACTCGTCGATCGACGGCGTCGACCACGAAATCGAGGACGGAGGGATGGTCCAACTCGGTGATAATCAGTACGAAGCACTGCACACGCCGGGCCACAAGAACGACCACCTCTGTTTTTATTCGCCCGAGACACAGACGCTCTTTGCTGGCGACCTGATTTTCGCCAACGGCGGATTCGGCCGGACCGACCTGGAGGAGGGTGATCACCAACTGCTCGTCGATAGCATCGGTCGCGTCCTCAATACGGTCGACGAGAGCCTGGCGGAGATGCACACCGGTCACGGCCCGAGCGTGACGACGAATCCCTACACGGACATCGAACTGGCGCTACAGGCCGCACGGATGCGCGCCTAGAGCGGAACCGTACCGTGGAACAGGCAGTCGCCGGGTGCCGTTACGACTCGATGCCGTAGTAGCCCGGTTCGTCGTCAGCACGCGGTTCGGCGAAGACGAACTCGTCGCTGTTCGTCAGCACCCATGGAATCGCCCAGTCCAGCAGTATCGCCTCCGTCCCGGTGTCGATGTCGGCATCTGGGTCGAGTCCCTGCAGCATGCGGGCAATCTCGTAGATCGTGTACAGTTTGTCGTCGTCGAGCACTTCATCGGGGTCACGGAACGAGAGTGCGCGCAGGTCGTCGAACTCCTCTTTGGAGACAGGCATGTCGCTCTGTAGCTGCGTCGCGTGCCTAAACACACCGGTTTCAGGAAGCCGGATACTTATTTGAGGTTGAAGTCCGAACGGTTGGGTAATGGCCGGGTTGGACCTGGAAGCGAGCGTCGTCGTCGATGCCATCGACGATGCGCTGGTCGTACTGAACGAGGCCGGCGACGTTCTCGATTGCAACGAGGCGTTCGCGACTCTCGTTGCTCCAGACGGCGGCGACGATATCGACCGTATCGAAGCCGGGCTCGACGGCTACCCAGCACTCCGGGAACAACTCGAACGAGGCAACGAGGGTATCGTCCCCATCGAAACAGGCGATGACATCTGCTACTACCAGCTCACAATCTCTACGATCGATGGCGAGACTGGTTCGGATCCAACGCTCGCCGTCCTCCACGACGTGACAGCGCAACAGCGCCAGCAAACCAAACTCGAACAGCAAAACGAGCAACTCGACAGATTTGCCAGCTTTATTACGCACGACCTCCGGAACCCACTCGACGTTGCTATCGGCCGAACCACAGCCATCGCCGAACTCGTCGACGACCCGCAGGTAGAGAAACATATCGAGGAGATTCGGGCGTCACACACCCGGCTGGTCCGAATCATCCAGGACGTACTCACACTCGCACGCCAGGGACAGAGCATCGACAAAAAGAGCGATGTTACTCTGGCTAACACGGCCAGAAACGCGTGGGACCATGTCGAAACAGCACACGCTGTGCTCGACGTACAGACCGAACAGACGGTGCGAGCGGACCGAAACAGACTGGAGCAGATCTTCGAGAATCTCTTTCGAAATTCCGTAGCACACGGCAGCAGTTCGGAGTCTGGAACGGTAACAGTCACCGTCGGTACGATTGCAGACGGAGGGGGATTCTTCGTCGCCGACGACGGACCAGGTATCGACGAGGACGTACGCGAAAAGGTACTCGAACCGGGCTTTTCCGACGAGAACGGAACGGGATTGGGACTGGCCATCGTCTCGAATATTGCAGCGGCACATGGATGGGACGTGACCGTGACCGCAGCCGAAAGCGGCGGGGCCCAGTTCGAGTTTACGGGGGTCGACGTCGCGGTGGACACCTGTAATAACAACTGAAACGATTTACATACCGACCGCACCGCACTCGTGCGGTCGTGTGTGCAATGGCTTTCAGTGGCTACTATAGCACTGGCGGCTGTCAATCCCACCAAATTGGTAGTACTCGGACCGGTCACAGTGCGGTCGGTCGGGACCGCCCGAGTTAAGAGGCAGCCAATCACACTGTTCGGTATGGACGTCATTCACGTCTGTCTGAATGTTTCGGACGCAGACCGTATCGCACAGTGGTATATCGACGAACTCGGCTACGAGGAAACGTGGGGCTTCACCACAGCAGACGGTAAAACGCGCAACGTCTACGTCGCTGACGGTAACGGCCTCGAACTCCAGCTCTCCGACACCGAGGGACAGGACGATCTCGAGCCCGGGACCGCGTATGACCACTTCGCGGTAAAAGTCGACAACGTAGACGAAGCCTTCGAGGACATCGAGAATCACGGTGTCGTCAAAGAGCCGGGCGACCAACCCGCGGCCGGTGCCCGGACCGCGATGATCAAAGACCCCGACGGACACATCGTCGAACTGGTCGAACCGGTCGAATAAAACAGAAAACGTGCCGCTCAGTTAGGCCAGCGCGTCGCGGAGCTTTTCTGTCGGATGCGGCGGTTTCTCCGACCGTTCGTCACGGTCACCGAGTTGCGTCCGGCAAGACGCGCCGGGTGCGACGACCGTCTCACCGGGACTCTCGTCGACTTTCTCGAAGAGAATCTTCCCGATGGACTTCGAGAGGTCGTAGTGCTCTTTCTCGTAGCCAAAGGAGCCAGCCATCCCACAGCAACTGGTATCGAGGGCGTCGACCTCGTAGCCAGCCTGCTGAAGGACCGCCGCGGCGTGGTGGTCCTTGTTCAGCGCCTTCTGGTTGCAGTGACCGTGGTAAGACAGATACTCGTCAGGCGCGTCGAAGTCGATGTCGTCGTAGATGCGGTGGGCGTGGAGGAACTCACAGACGCCGTACGCGCTTGCTCCGACCCGCTGGGCTGCCTGCCCGTCGAGCAGGTCCAGATACTCGTCCTGGAGCATCGCGGCGTCGGAGGGTTCGACGAACACCACGGAGTAGCCGTTCTCGATGTACGGCAGGAGAACCTGAACGTTGCGCTTGGCGCGGTCGTACGCCTTGTCGAGTTTGCCCATCGAGAACGCAGCCCGACCCGTCGGGACGGTGTCGTCGGGGATCTCGACGTAGATGTTGGCCGCTTCGAGCACCTCGACAGCAGCCTTCCCCGGTTCAGGGTAGCTGTAGTTGGTGAACGTGTCAGGGAAGAGCACGACCTTGTCGTCGGCTTCTTCCTCCGAAACGGGACTGTAGCGCTGCTCGAACCACTCTTCGAGTGACGTGCTCGCGAAGTGGGGCAGCGAGCGGTCTGGCGCGATGCCGAGTTTCTCGGCGATGACGTCGGAGCCGGGGAGTTCCTGCGCCCAGTTCGAGACGGGCGCGAGCGCGCTCCCGATTCGTGAGACGGTGTCAATGTTGGCGAACAGTCGCTCTCGGATGGTCGTCCCCTCCTGCTGGTGGTACTCGTGTTTGACCTCGGCTTTCAGCTTCGCGAGGTCGACACCGGTCGGACAGTCGGACTTGCAGCCCTTACAGCCGACACAGAGGTCGAGCACTTCCTCCTGGAAGCGGTCAGAGTAAATTTCGTCTTCGGGGAGTTCGCCGCTGATTGCTGCCCGGAGCATGTTCGCGCGGCCGCGCGTGGCCTGAATCTCCTCTTTCGAGGCGCGGTAGGTCGGACACATCACGTCGGAGCCGGTCTCTCGGCACGTCCCACAGCCGTTACAGAGCTCGACGAGGTGGGAGAATCCACCCTCGTCGGAGAAGTCGAGTTTGGTCTGGGGTTCGACCGACTGGTAGTCGGCGCCGTACCGGAGGTTCTCGCGCATGTCCGCACCGACGCCGCGCTCGCTGTCCGGGCCGGGGTCTTCGGGGCTGTCGCGGTAGACAACGTTGCCCGGATGCATGTCCCACTCTGGGTCGAAGGCTGTCTTGACCTCCTTGAACGAGTTCCAGAGGTCGTCGCCGTACATCTTCGGGTTGAACTCCGTCCGGGCCATCCCGTCGCCGTGCTCGCCGGAGAACGCGCCGTGGTGTTTGATCACCAGGTCGGTCACGTCGTCCGTGATGGAGTGCATCTTCTCGATGCCGTTCTGGTCTTTCAGGTTGAGGATGGGACGGATGTGGAGCGTCCCGCTGCCGGCGTGAGCGAAGTACGCGGCCGAGGTGCCGTGGTCCTCTAGCACTTCTTCGAACTCGATAACGTACTCTGCGAGTTCTTTCGGTGGGACAGTGGCGTCCTCGATGAACGGGTAGGGTTTCGGGTCACCCTCAAGTGACATGAGGAGCGGAATCGCGGCCTTCCGGAGCTTCCAGATGTCGGCCTGGTCTTCGTCGGTGTAGGCCTCGATTGCGTCGAACGCCTTGCCGTTGTCGACGAAGTACTCGTTCGTCTCGGCGATGGCCGCCTCGAAGTCGTCGTGGAGCTCCGAGTCGTACTCCAGCATGAGGCTGGCCTCCGTTCCCTCCGGAATCGGTTCGACGTACTCGGAGTAGCCGTCGGATTCAGCTGCCAGTCGGAACACTTCGTCGTCCATCAGTTCGACGGCGCTCACGTCGAATTCGAGCGCCTCCGGGACGGCCTCCATCGCGTCGACGAGGTCCTCGAAGCAGTAGAGGACGAGCGCCGTCTCTTCGGGGACGGTAACGAGTCCGATCTTGGCCTCCACGATGACACCGAGGGTCCCTTCGGAACCGACGTAGAGTTTGGAGAGGTTCATGACCTCCTCGCCGTCTTCGTTCTCGTAGATGACGCGGTCGAGGTTGTAGCCGCTCACGCGGCGTTTGAGTTCGGGATAGCGCGTCTCTATCTCCTCTTCGTTGTTTTCGACTGCCTCACGGACGGTCTGATAAATCTCGGCTTCGCGGTCGTCCTTCGAGACGATGTCGTCCCATTCGTCACTGTCGAGGACGACTTCGCGTGCGTGCAGGAGCGAACCATCAGGCAGCACGGCCTTGATTTCCTCGGTGTAGGCATCGGTGATGCCGTATCGGACCGAGTGTGCGCCGGTGGAGTTGTTCCCGATGGAACCACCGACTGTCGCGCGCCCGGAGGATGCAGGGTCCGGGGCAAACTTCAGCCCGTCTTCCTCGAGTTCCGCTTCGAGGTCGTCCTGGACGATACCGGGCTGGATAACGGCTGACTGCTCGTCGGTGTCGACGTCGATGAGCCCGTCCATGTGTCGGCTCATGTCCAGTACGACACAGCCCGGGCCAACCGTCTGACCGGCTAGGGACGAACCGGCGCCCCGCGGGAGAATCGGAACGCCGTGCTCGGTCGCTATCTCGACGGCTGCCTTGACGTCAGCGATGTCTTCGGGGAAGACAACGCCGGCAGGTCGAGCCTGATAGATGCTTCCGTCGGTGGCGTAGAGAATCTGTGCGTACTCGTCGAAGCGCACGTCGCCGCTTACCGACTCGTGTAAGTCCGACGCGAGATCGACGTACTCTGGAACGGTCTCGTCCGGAACTCGCGCGAGTTCGGACGGGTCACCTGGCGGGTCTGCCGGGTGAACGGTCGTATCCTGTTGTTCGACACCCATGCTGTTTCCCTCTGTGTTCAGCATAGTAAACCCTTATTCTATCTTACCGTCAGGGCCTGCTAACCTGAACTGACTCCTATCAAAATCGCATATCGAACTCACTGCCCTGCTCCAGTGAGTCTCCATCTCTCTACCGCATTGTTCAGCATCTATCGTTATATATCCAAGTGCTCATGTATAAGATATAGTTCATTCTGATAAACACTGACATTTATAAGATAGTTTGTTATACGTTTTGATGGAGTCAATACATGCCATTTGATAACACGGTGGCTCAGAAGACAGGTGAACCGATCGAAATGGGGGGTGTGTAACCATGGCGACGACAGTAGAGATACTACTCGCGGCGACGCCGCTGTTGGTCGCTGGCGTTTTGCTAGTGGGATTGCTCTGGCCGGCGACACGAGCGATGCCAATCGCCTGGATAACAGCACTCATCGTCGGCTACTTCATCTGGGAGATGCCCCCGGACTGGCTGGCGGCAGCGTCGATTAACGGGGTCATTACGGCCCTCTCGATTCTCTGGATCGTCTTTGGAGCGCTGCTGCTGCTCTATATGCTCCAGGAAGCGGGAGCGTTCGACCGGATCAATCGCGGATTCGCAACTGTTTCTGACGACAGGCGCGTCCAGATTGTCCTGATTGGCTTTTTCCTGGCGACGTTTATTGAAGGTGCTGCAGGGTTCGGTACCCCCGCAGCAGTCGTCGCACCGCTGATGCTCGGACTCGGATTCCCGGCACTCGCGGCAGTTATCGCAGGAATCATCGGCCACATCATCGCTGTGACCTACGGTGCGGTCGGGACACCAATTATCATCGGGATTCAGAGCCCGATGCAAGTCTTCGAAGAGGACATCGTCGAAGGCGGGTTCACCGTCGTCGAGTTCTCCAATCAGGTGGCGGCCTGGGCGGCAACGTACCACGCCCTTGTCGGCTTCGTGATGCCGTTTATTGCCGTCCTGATGGTCGTCCACTTCTTCGGTGACGATGAGGATGGCTCCTGGGGACCGGCACTCGAAGTTGCGCCCCTGTGTCTGTTCGCTGGCATTTCATTCGCCGTCCCGTACTGGGCCTCCGCGTGGTTCCTGACCGCGGAGTTCCCGGCGCTCATTGGGTCGATGGTCGGCGGTGCGATTACTATTTCCGCCCTTCGTGCAGGATACCTCCTGCCAGACTCCCACTGGGAGTTCCCCCCACGTGAGGAGTGGCCCGACCACTGGGTCGGCACTATCGAGCCCGGTAGCTCCGGTACCGTCGACGAAGGGCTAGAGGACATCTCACTGGCCCGCGCGTGGGCACCCTACGCGCTGCTCGTCGTCTTGCTCGTCGTCACGCGAGCAGTTGACCCGATCAGTAGTTTCATCAACAACGCTGATATCGGCGTCGAAGTCGGCAGCTTCACCATCGGTATCGTCCTCGGCTGGTCGGAAATTCTCGGTACGGGAATCAGTAACTCCGTCGCGTGGGTGAACGTCCCCGGCTTCTGGCTCATCCTGAGCGCACTCGCTGCGATTCCGATTTACCGGATGACTGGCGAAGAAGTCAGCGCTGCGTTCGCCGAGGCTGGGCGGAAACTCGTCTCGCCGTTCATCGCGCTTATTTTCGTCATCGCGATGGTGCAGGTGATGCTCCAATCGGGTAATCCGCCGACTGTCGAGCTCCAGGGGATGATTATCGTGCTGGCACAGACAACCGCCGACATTCTCGGTCCGGTCTATCCGTTCGTGGCTGCGCTCATCGGCGCACTCGGTGCGGCGATGGCCGGGTCGAACACCGTCTCGAACATCACCTTCAGCGGCTTCCAGTTCGAGGCAGCAGGCGAACTCGGACTGCCCCGACAGATTATCGTCGGCGCGCAGGCTGTCGGTGGTGCAATCGGTAACCTGGTCGCGATTCACAACCTCGTCGCCGCGCTGGCGACTGTCGGTCTTGTCGGACAGGAGGGGCGTGTGATGCGTCTGAACCTCATGCCGCTCCTCTACTACTCGCTCATGGTCGGCATCCTGGCCATGCTGTTCTCGTACGTCCTGTTCCCCGGACTGTTCTAACGGACAGCCGGCAGGGCGTCTTTATTTTTACTGCGACGCAGAGCGACAGCTACCGAATTTGGCCGGTAAAAATATCGAATTTTGGCGACCGCGTTACTCGAAGTGGCCGATGGACTTCTCGTACTCTTCTGCGACTTTGTCCCAGTCGACGACCTCGAAGAAGGCGTCGATGAACGAGCCGCGGTCCGGACCGTAGTCGTAGTAGTAGGAGTGCTCCCAGACGTCCAGCGCCAGGATGGGGTGTGCGCCCCACAGGGCACCCTGGTCGTGCTTGTCGACAGGCACGTTGCGCAGTTGCTTGGCAACGGGGTCGTAGACCAGCAGCGCCCAGCCACCGGCTGCGCCGGCTGCGGCTTCGAACTCGCCTTTCCAGCCTTCGTAGGAGCCGAAGTCCTCTTCGATGCGGTCGGCGAGGTCGCCCTCGGGTTCGCCACCGCCGTTGGGGTCCATGTTCTCCCAGAACAGCGTGTGGAGATAGTGACCACAGCCGTTGTGGGTGACGTTGCCCATTGCACCGGCACTACCGCCGAAGTCTCCGCTTTCGCGGTTCTCGGCGAGTGTCTTCTCGGCGGCGTCGAGGCCGTTTACATACCCTTGATGGTGGGTATCGTGGTGCCAGGTGAGGACCTGCTCGGAGATGTGCGGTTCCAGGGCGTCGTAGTCGTACGGAAGCGGTGGAAGTTCCGGTTCTGAGTGTTCGGACATATAATATCCCTCCATCCGTTGTATCGGCTGGCTGGCTGTTAAAGGTTGAGGAAGGGGCTACCTGGGGACCGACAGACGGCGGGCGGGTATATCCGCCGTCTGCGACTCGTCACTACGGTTTCGATCTGTGGCCCTCTTCACTTCGCTCGGACTGTTCGGTAACGCGCGCTGTTTCGCGGTTCGCTTGCTCACGGGTCCTGCCGTCCCCGTTCGCATTTTCGAGACGTTCGCGTCGCTCACGTCTCGCTACGCTCCCCGCTCCACTACGAGGGTCGACTCCTTCGCTCCGCTTGCTCGCGGCTCCTACCGTCGCCGCTCGTCCAAACCGAGGCCTCCCTGCGGTCGGCCTCGCGTCACTCGTCGCCCCTCGCTCTCTCGAACATTTGGATAGCCTCCTCGCGCCGTTCGCTGTGGTCGACGATTGGCCCTGGATACTCGGGGGCGTGCATCTTTCGTGTTCCTGAATCGAGTTCGTGCCACGAATGAATCGTATCGGCCGGAACACCCTCCAGCTCCGGAACGTACGCTTTGATGTACTCGGCGTCAGGGTCGTAATCTTCACCCTGTGTCATCGGGTTGAAGATGCGAAAGTACGGCTGGGCGTCCGTCCCAGTCGAGGCAGCCCACTGCCAGCCGCCGTTGTCGTTGGCGGTGTCGTGGTCGACCAGCTTCCGACGGAACCAGTCGTACCCCTTCCGCCAATCGATGAGGAGATCCTTGGTCAAGAACGACGCCACAATCATCCGAACCCGGTTATGCATGAACGCCTCTGCGCGTAGCTGGCGCATCCCCGCATCCACGATTGGATACCCTGTCGTGCCGTCCTTCCACGCCTGTAGTTTCTCGGGGTCGTCGTTCCACTGAATCTGCTTGTCGTACTCCTTGTAGTTCTGCGTGACCACGTCGGGCCGGTCCCAGAGCACCTGCGCGTAGAACTCTCGCCAGGCCAACTGGTCCTGGAACTCGAAAACGGACTCTCGCCCGGCCTCGCTGTCGGCGTCGAATTTCGCCGCTTCAGTCTCCTCGTAGACCTCCCGGATGCCGATAGTGCCGTACTTGAGATGTGGAGCGAGTCGGCTGGTGCAGTCGTCCGCGGGATAGTCCCGCCGGGCGTCGTACCGGTAGATGTCGCCCGCACAGAAGTCTGCCAGCAGGTCGCGGGCGGCCGCCGTTCCAGCCGGTGGAATTGCCGCCTCCGGTTCGTCGAATCCGAGGTCGGCGAGCGTGGGGATGTCGTCGCCGGCGACCGAGGCCAGGTCGTCGCTGGCCGGAGGGTCCGCTGGGTCCGCCTTCGGCCGGTCGTGCCACTTCTTCGAGAAGTACGTAAACACCTTGTACGGATTGCCGTCGTTGGTGGTTATTGCACCGGGTTCGTGGTGGATTGCGTCGTGGACGGCGATGCGGTCGATACCGGCGTCGTCGAGTGCCTGCCGGACGACGGCGTCACGCTCGCGGGCCAGCCCAGAGTAATCCTTGCACCACGTCACAGTGTCGGCGTCGTACTCGGTAGCGAGTGCCGGCAGGAGTTCTGTCGGGTCGCCCTGAACCACGACGAGGTCACTCCCGCGTTCGCGGTAGGATTCTCGCAGAGACTGGAGGGCGTCGAGCAGGAACGCGACGCGTGGCGGCGCGGCGTGGTCGAGGACCGACGGGTCGAGAACGAACACGGAAACGGTCGCGTTGTCGGCTGCTTCGAGCGCCAGATTGTCGGCCACCCGCAAGTCGCGACGGTGCCAGTGAAGACGCATACCGGCACGTCGACTGCAACCCACTTGAGTACGGTACCAAATCGTCGTGGGACAACTCCCGCCGTGACTGGGCAGTGGGAAAGTCCCACCACTATAGTAGCCACTGAAAGCCATTGCGCATACAAGCGCACGAGTGCGGTGTGATTGTTGTGTAAATCGTTTCAGTTGTTACTATAGCAAAACCCTCTCTACCGGCGAAAAATGTCGGTATAGAGAGCGTAACTAGCTGATTTTGTCGACTCGAAGGAAGAGACGGAATCCGGACCAGATATATAATCAGGATATAAAAACCAGGTAAGTATGGGAGAAAGCGATCCATTCGGAGCGGTTCGTGAACTCGAACACGATGGTACAACATACAAGATGGCAGACCTCACCGTTCTGGAGGAAGAAGGGCTCTGTGAGCTCGACAAACTCCCGGTGAGCATCCGGATTCTGCTGGAATCTGTCCTCCGGAACGTGGACGGCAAGAACATCACTACCGACGACGTCCGCAACGCCGCTTCCTGGGGACCTGACGTCCCGGACGTCGAACTTCCCTTCCAGCCGTCGCGCGTCGTCCTGCAGGACCTGACTGGCGTGCCGGCTGTCGTCGACCTGGCAGCACTGCGGTCTGCGGTCGACCGCAAAGACCGGGACCCGTCGATCGTCGAACCGGAGATCCCGTGTGACCTGGTCATCGACCACAGTGTTCAGGTCGACTACTTCGGTGACGAGGACGCCTACGAGAAGAACGTCGAACTCGAATACGAGCGCAACGAGGAGCGCTACCGCTCAATCAAGTGGGCACAGCAGGCCTTCGAGAACTTCGAGGTCGTCCCGCCGGGAACCGGTATCGTCCACCAGGTCAACCTCGAACACCTCGGACGGGTCGTCCACCGGCGCGAAGAAGACGGCGACGAGTGGCTCATCCCGGACACCCTCGTTGGGACGGACAGCCACACGCCGATGATCGGCGGCATCGGCGTCGTCGGCTGGGGTGTCGGTGGTATCGAGGCAGAGGCCGCGATGCTCGGCCAGCCCATCACGATGGGCCTGCCCGAAGTCGTCGGTGTCCGTCTGGAGGGTGAACTCCCCGAGGGCGCGACGGCGACCGACCTCGTGTTGCACCTGACCGAGAAGCTTCGTCAGGTGGGCGTCGTCGACCGCTTCGTCGAGTTCTACGGCCCGGGCGTCTCGGAGCTCACCGTCGCCGACCGCGCGACCATCTCGAACATGGCACCCGAGCAGGGGTCGACGATCAGCATGTTCCCGGTCGACGACAAGACGCTCGAATACCTCGAGCTCACGGGTCGTGACGAGGACCACATCGAACTCGTCAAAGAGTACCTGGATGCACAGGGCCTCTACGGCGAACAGGAGCCCGAATACACCGAAACCGTCGATTTCGACCTCAGTACTGTCGAACCGAGCCTCGCGGGTCACAAGAAGCCCCACGCGCGCATCCCGATGGGCGACCTCGACGAGCACTTCCCGAACCTGCTCGAAGAACAGGGCGTCGTCCAGGCCGACGGCGCAGCACCCGTCAAGCACGACCTCGAACTCGGCGACAAAGTCCCCGTCACGCTCGACGATGGGACGGAAGTCGAGATTGGCCACGGGAGTGTCCTCGTCAGCGCAATCACGTCCTGTACGAACACGTCGAACCCGTCGGTCATGCTCGCTGCCGGGCTACTTGCCCGCAACGCCGTCGAGAACGGCCTCGACGTGCCCGACTACGTGAAGACGAGCCTCGCACCCGGGAGCCGCGTCGTCACGGCCTACCTCGAAGAGTCCGGTCTGATGGATGACCTGGAGAAACTCGGCTACAGCGTCGTCGGCTACGGCTGTACGACCTGTATCGGTAACTCCGGTCCGCTCCAGGACCCCATCGAGGACGCCATCGACGAGCACGATCTCTGGGCGACGAGCGTTCTCTCCGGCAACCGGAACTTCGAAGCTCGTATCCACCCGAAGATCGCCGCGAACTACCTCGCCAGCCCGCCGCTGGTCGTCGCCTACGGCCTCGCCGGCCGGATGGACATCGACCTCGAAGAGGAGCCGATCGGTCACGACGACGAGGGCGAACCGGTCTTCCTCGAGGACATCTGGCCGGACACCGAGGAGCTCCACGACATGGTCCACAACAGCGTCTCCCCAGAGATGTTCGAGGAGAAGTACGCCTCCGTCTACGAGGGCGACGAGCGCTGGGAAGCACTCGACGCACCGACTGGCGAGGTCTACGACTGGGACGACGAGTCCACCTACATTCGCGAGCCGCCATTCTTCCAAGACTTCCCGCTCGAAGAGCCTGGTGTCGAGGACATCGCCAACGCCCGCTGTCTCATGGCGCTTGGCGATACGGTCACCACCGACCACATCAGCCCGGCCGGGCCGTTCGGTGAGGACCTGCCCGCCGGCCAGTGGCTCAAAGAGCGCGGCGTCGAACCACACGAGTTCAACACGTACGGTTCCCGCCGTGGCAATCACGAAGTCATGATGCGCGGTACCTTCGCCAACGTCCGCATCGAAAACGAGATGCTTGACGGGAAGACGGGCGGCTACGCCAAGCACCTCCCGTCCGGCGAGGAGACCACCGTCTTCGAGGCGAGCGAGCGCTACCGCGACGACGACACGCCGCTCATCGTCATGTCCGGCATCGAGTTCGGGACTGGTTCCAGCCGTGACTGGGCAGCCAAGGGGACCGACCTGCTTGGCATCCGTGCCACCATCGCCAAGAGCTACGAGCGCATCTACCGCGACAACCTGCTCGGCATGGGCGTCCTGCCCCTGCAGTTCGAAGAGGGCGAGGGCTGGGAAGAACTCGGTCTCGACGGCACCGAAGTGTACTCCATCGAAGGCCTCGACGACGGCCTCGAGATGAACGACGAACTCACCGTCGTTGCCCGTGAGGCGCACAGCGCCTCGGAACAGACGAGCGGCGACAGTCAGGAGCCGCGAGACGGCGAGACCACCGAGTTCGACGTCACCGCACAGGTGTCCACGCCGGCCGCAGTCGAGTACATCGAGAACGGCGGCGTCCTCCACAAAGTGCTGCGCGAACTCCTCACCGAGGAGTAACGCCGGAGCCACGTCGCACTCGGCAGCCACCTCGCCGCCGAGGACGACACACTAACTGCTGTCCCATATATTCGCGCCGGCTGCCACCGCTGGCGGTCAACTGCGAATTCGACGAACAATGAACCGACCGACTGAGAGAGTTCTGCAGCGATGGGTGTAAGCCAACGTACAGGAGCATCGCCGCTGGTGTCGACCGACCCAGTTTTCACGCCCCGCCTCTCACGGGCAGGTAATGGACGACGACGTACGCGAACGCGTCGAGGAGGCCGCCGAGGAAGCGGCGCTTTTCAACGCGCTCAAGCACGGCAGCGACGCACAGGTCGGAGCTATCATGGGCCCGATGATGGGCGAGAACCCCGAGTTCCGAGAACACGGCGACGAAATTCCGGGCGTCATCGGTCCGGTCATCACCGATGTCAACGGGATGGACGACGCAGAGAAGCGAGAGCGACTCGCGGAACTCGCCCCGGAGAAAGTCGAGGAACTGGAGAGCGAAGACGAGGAGGACGAATACGACCTCCCGGACCTGACGAACGCCGAGGAGGGGGAAGTGCGGATGCGCGTTGCCCCGAACCCCAACAGTCCGTGGCACATCGGCCACGCGCGGATGGCGGCCGTCGTCGGCACCTACAAGGAGCGCTACGACGGGGAGTTCATCTGCCGGTTCGACGACACCGACCCCGAGACCAAGCGTCCCGACCTGGACGCCTACGACGCCATTCTCGGCGCGATCGAGTATCTCGGCTTCGAACCCGACGACGTTCTCAAGGCCAGTGACCGGGTCGACATCTACTACGAACACGCCCGGGCGCTCATCGACGAAGGCGGCGCGTACACCTGTTCGTGTCCGCAGGAGGAGTTCTCGAATCTGAAGAACAGCGCCGAACCGTGCCCACACCGCGACAAAGACGTAGACACCGTCCGCGCGGAGTTCGACGAGATGGTCGCCGGCGAGTACAGCGCCGGTGAGATGGTCCTCCGGGTGAAGACCGACATCAAGCACAAGAATCCCGCACTCCGAGACTGGGTCGCGTTCCGGATGGTCGACACGCCACACCCTCGCGAAGAGGCCGAAGAAATCCGCTGCTGGCCGATGCTGGATTTTCAGAGCGGTATCGACGACCACCTGACGGAGATGACCCACATCATCCGCGGCATCGACCTCCAGGACTCGGCCAAGCGCCAGCAGTTCGTCTACGACTACTTCGGCTGGGAGTACCCCGAAGTCCTCCACTGGGGGCACGTCCAGGTCGACGAGTACGATATTGAACTCAGCTCCTCGACTATCGCAGAACTCGTCGGAGCGGGCGACCTCGACGGCTGGGACGACCCGCGTGCACCCACGGTGGCAAGTCTCCGCCGCCGCGGCATTCGCGGGCAGGCCATCGTCGACGCGATGGTCGGACTCGGAACCTCCACGTCGAACGTCGACCTGGCGATGTCGAGCATCTACGCGAACAACCGCGACATCGTCGACGAGGAGACCGACCGCGCGTTCCTCGTCCGCGACGACGACGAACACGGCGGTGGGGCCGTCGAACGCCAGGTCGTCGGCGGCCCAGCAAAGGGTCATCCGCCGGTTCACCCCAACCACGAGGACTGGGGCGACCGGACGATTTCCGTCGAGAGCGGCGTGCTGGTCGAATCCGAGGACCTGCCGCCCCACGGCGAGCGCGTCTGGCTGAAAGGCTACGGCTGCGTTCGACACACTCGCGACGCCTTCGAGTACACCGGCGACGATATCGAGGTCGTTCGGGACGGTGAAGTCGACGTGATTCACTGGGTGCCGGCCGCGGACAGCCTGGAGACGCGACTTCGGACGATGGAAGGCGACGTGGACGGCTACGCGGAACCCGGTATCGGCGAGTACGAAACTGACGAGTTGGTTCAGTTCGAGCGCGTCGGGTTCGCCCGTCTGGACAGATTTGGAGCGGCAGACGGTGACGACGAGAGCGACGACGAGTACGACCTGGTGGCGTACTACGCCCACCCCTGAGACGGAGAAAACGCCCGAGACGCTCTTAGGCCGGCCGAAAACTCCCCCACGGCGGCTGCCTTCTGTCCAAGGTTTAAGTATCTACCCGATATGATATTAAATACCATGGCAATCGACCCGGAGTTCGAGGAGACGTACGAGGAAGTAGACCGCCACGAGGGACACCGCGTCTGGACACCTGACGGAGAGGACCCGACCGAAGAGAAGCAGGGTATCCACGGGACACACGTCGCCGTCGACTTCGACATCTGCCTCGCAGACGGCGCGTGTCTGGAGGACTGCCCGGTGGACGTGTTCGAGTGGGTCGACACGCCCGGCCACCCCGAGAGTGAAATCAAGGCCGACCCGGCACACGAAGACCAGTGCATCGACTGTATGCTCTGTGTCGACGTCTGCCCGGTCGACGCGATCGACGTCGACCCGAGCCGCGCTGGCCGGATCTGAACGACTTTTCGTTCTCAGGTTCGCCCCCGTCCAGTTTCTGCTATCGGTCCCGTCTGTGAAACGGTAACGTACGGGTCATTACGAAACAATTAGGTGAATGTGGAAGTGCAACTCACACACGGTACGTGATATCAATGCGAAGTGTAGTCCTGACAAAAGGCGTTCCGGACTTTCGTGAGGGAAAGGTGTCGTTCGACGAGGACGGCCACCTCGAACGTGGGAAGACTCCCACGGTGATGAATCCCAACGACAAGTACGCACTCCGGGCAGCGCTGCAAACCAAAGTCAGACAGGGCGGAGAGGTATCGCTAATGAGTATGGGTCCACCGGGCTACGCGGAGATTCTCCACGAGGGGATGCGCGACGTGTACGCGGACGACCTCTATCTCCTCTCGGACCGGGAGATGGGTGCTGCGGACACGTGGGCGACGGCGATGACCGTCGCGACGGGCATCGACCAGATGGAGGAGAACCCGGACATCATCTTTGCCGGGTTCAAGACGGCAGACGGCGAGACGGGCCACACCGGCCCACAGACGGAGTGGTGTCTCAACATCAACGACAACCTGCCGGACTATCCGCTCATCACGCACGTCATCGCGCTCGACATCGACGAGGAGGCGGAAACGCTGCGCGCGAAACGACTCGTCGAAGGGGACATCTCCGAGATCGAGACGGTGGAGACGGACCTCCCCGCCTTCGTCGTCGCCGACCCGGAGTTCGAGCCGACCTACCGGAAGGCCGAACACCGACTCCGGCACAAGGACTTCCGAGCTGAAACCCAGGAGCGAGCCGAGGAGTTCGCCGAGTACTTGGCGGACGGGTCGGACAAGGAGATGACCGACTGGGAGAACTTCTCGATGTGGAACCACGAGGTCCTGAATCTGGACCCCGATTTCATCGGTCTGGACGGTTCCCCGACTATCGTCTCGGGTGTCGACCCGATTCCGAAAGCCCCCTCGGAGCGGGAGGCACAGCACATCGAACCGGACGACGAGGACGGAATGGAAGCCGTTCTCGACGAGATGCAACCGTTCGCGGCAGGTGATTGAATGCCGGACATCGACCCCACAGACCACGACATCGCGGAGCTCGGACCGAAACTAAAGGACATCGACGACGAACAGGAACTCGAAGAGATGCTCGCCCTGGAGAAGGGCGGCGAGGAACGCGCACCGGTCGTCACGCTCATCGAGGACCGACTGGAGAAAGTCGCCGGTGACGACGAGGATGGCGAAGATCCCGCCAGCGCGGACCTGACGGAGCTGACCATCGCGGACATCGCGAACATGGTCCGGGACGTCGACGACGTCGACGTGCTGGAGGATCTGCTCAAACGCGAGAAAGAGGGGCAGGACCGCAAAGGTGCAAAGTCCCAGATCGAGGACCGCATCCAGTCGCTGGAGGGCGACGACGGCGACGAGGAGATCGAAGTCGAGTACGTCCCGCCAGAGGAGAAGTATCCGGACCTCGACCACCCCACGGCGGACAAACAGTACATCGAGGGAACGTCCGGTGGCAGCTACCGGGACATGTGGGTCTACTGTGAGACGCAGCAGGGCGAACTCACGACCACGTCCAAGGAGATGCTGGGGAAAGCCCAGCAGTTGATGGCCGAGTACAACTCCGAAGAGGGGTACGGCGGCGACGAAGACGGCAACCCCGAGGAAGTTGTCGCGGTACTCATCGGCGACGGTGTCGGTGAACTGGCTGACGACGCGGTCGCCTACGGAGCCGACCGCGTCGTTTACCACGACGACGACCGACTCACGCGGTTCCGACACAAACCGTACACCCAGATATTCGTCGACATGTGTCGAGACTGGGAGGCCGACTGGCGGGACTACCACGAACCCCGCTACACGATTTTCCCGGCGACGAACAACGGCCGAGACCTCTCGGCGCTGGTGCAGGGAGAACTCGACTCCGGGCTGGCCTCGGACTGTTCGGACCTCTACATCGAAGATGCGATGATTTCGAACCCGGCAAAGACCGGTACGCCGGGTGACTCGAAGAAGTTCGAGCGCGTCCTCCACATGCCCCGACCGGACTTCTCCGGGTTCGAGTACTCGACGATTCTGTGTATCGACAAGCCCCACCGGGACTTCCACCCGCAGGGTGCGTCGGTCATTCCGGGCACCTTCGACATGCCCGACCCCGACCACGACCGGGAGGGCGAAATCGTCGAACACGACCTGGACCTGCCCGACGACTGGTTCCAGGTCGACGTGACGGAGTTCGACCGACTCGACGACGGTGTCGACCTCACCGGGAACGAGGTAATCGTCGCGATGGGTCGTGGCATCGCCGACGACCCGACCAAGGGTATCGAACTCGGTGTCGATCTGGTCGACCAGTTCGAGGAGGCCGACCTTGGTCTCTCCCGTGGTGTGCTCACTGCATCCTACCAGTTCGACGGTCACGTCGAGCAGTACGTCCAGATGGAACGGCAAATCGGCGAATCCGGGCAGGAGGTCGAACCCGACCTCTACATCGCGGCGGGTATCTCCGGCGCGGTCCAGCACAAGGTCGGGATGGACGACTCGGACACCATCATCGCCATCAACACGGACGCGGACGCCGACATCAAGGACTTCTCGGACTACTACATCCAGGGAGACCTCTTCGAGGTGCTCCCGCGGTTGACGGACGCGCTCGAAGAGGGAACACTCGCAGACGCAGTCGCGGAGGTAAGTGATGACTGAGGATTACGAACACTACGAAGCGCTCGTGGTCGGGTGCGGTCCCGGCGGCGCAGCGGCGGCAGCAACGCTCGCAAACCAGGGTGTCGAGACGCTCGTCCTCGAACGCGGTGTCGACGCCGGGTCGAAGAACGTCTCGGGAGGGCTCATCTACGCCGAGCAGTCCTCGCCGTACACTATCGACGACCTGTTCCCGAACTTCCGGGAAGAGGCCGCCGAACGGCCCGTCGACGAGTACTACATCCACAACGTCTCCGGACGAAAGGTCAAGACGTTCGACCTCCACGACATTCACCACAGCGACACGGAGTGGTGTGACGCCGTTCTCCGGCGGAAGATGGACTCGTGGCTCGCCGACCGCGTCCACGAGATGACGCGCGAGACGGGCGGTGGGCTGCTGACGAACGTCCGCGTGAACGGCCTGCTGCGTGAAGGCGGCCAGATTGTCGGGGTCACCTGCGACGAAATCGACCCGATTACCGCGGATGTCGTCATCGCTGCCGACGGCGTCAACAGCGAACTCGCGCGCGATGCGGGACTGATGGACTGGGACGAGCCCGACGACTGGTTCCAGGGCGTCAAGGCCGTCGTCGATATGGAGCCGGACGTCATCAACGAGCGCTTCGGCGTCCACCCCGACGACGGCGTTGCCCACCTGTTCTCGGGTGACCTCTTCGAAGGTGTCCGGGGCGGTGGCTTCCTCTACACGAACGAGGAGTCCCTCTCTATCGGGACGGTGTTCCACCTCGATTCCATCTCCGAGGAG
The DNA here is from genome assembly GCF_037645885.1 of Salinibaculum salinum. Taxonomy (NCBI): domain Archaea; kingdom Methanobacteriati; phylum Methanobacteriota; class Halobacteria; order Halobacteriales; family Haloarculaceae; genus Salinibaculum; species Salinibaculum salinum. Next base: position 46,627 of record NZ_JBBENW010000003.1, read on the forward strand.
GAGGCCGAACCCCACGAACTGCTCGACAACCTGCTCACCCATCCGCTGCTGGATCAGTGGTTCCAGGGCGAGTACGAAGAACGCGAGTACTCAGCCAAGTTGGTGCCGGACTCGAAGAAGGTGGCCCATCCCTCGCCACACCGCGGCCGTCTCCTGCTGGTCGGTGACGCCGCCGGTCAGATGCAGGCCCAGGGTCCGATTATCAAGGGGATGAACCACGCCGTGACTGCTGGTGGGCTGGCTGCCGAAGCCTACCACGAGGCGAAGACCCGGGGTGACGCATCCAACGCTGGCCAGCTCTACGAGCAGAAACTCGAAGACGAGGGCGTGATGGCCAAACTGCGCCCGACCCGCTATCGGGCGACGAGGGCTCTCTCCGAGAGTAGCATCGTCAACAAGGTCGGTAACGCGGTGCTGAACTCGCCGGTCGGGTCTGCCGGGCTGAAAGCCGCCGGCAAACTCGGCCTGATGGAGAAGTCATTCAACTCGCCGTTCGCGCTCGGGATGATTCCCGACACGAAGATGTCCTACGTGACGATTCCGACGCGGGTCGGCGAAGTCATGGGGACGCGCGTCACTGGAACCAACGATGTCGAGCCACCAGAACTGGACGACCGCATCGGCGACCTGACCTACAACGTGGGCGACCCCCACATCGAGCTAGAGGACAACAGCTGGGACGCCAGCGGCACGGCGGTCACAGCATGTCCGGTCAGCGCCAAGGACTTCGGCGGTGGCTGTTACCGCGAGGAGACCATTCAGACCAACGGCGGCGAGGAGAAGGTCGTCAGCCTCGACACGCAGCCGTGTGTCGAGTGTGGGACCTGCGCTGTCGTTGCAGACACCCACTGGGAACACCCGGCTGGTGGCAAGGGCGTCGAGTACAAACAGGGCTAACATGGACGCACAGACCCGCTTTACCGAGCGTATCTGGGACCTCTCCGAGCGGGTCGAAGCCGAGCAGACGGCCTTCGAACCTCCGACCGATCCCCCCGCGGAGGACCGGGCGATGGAGTTCCTGCGGGAGGGCGCCGGCCCCGCGATTTCGCTGTTCGTCGAAGCACGGACTGGTCGCCACATGGTCCACTTCCCGCCGGAGCCGTACCACGCGCTGGAGTCGGCGATGAACGACTGGCTGGAACTGTACGCGGCGTGTTACGGTGTCGACATCGAGGCGGAGTTCGCGCTTCGTGAGGCCGCCGAGTTGCTCATCGACACCCGGAATATCAAGGACGTGGCCGAACTGCTGACCAAGGTGCCGGACGGACAGCGCTGACCCTACGTCCCGTAATATCGGGATCACCGATCCATTCTCGACGCTCCTTTTGAGAGTCAGACTCGTGATACCACGAAACGAACCACCAGGTCTCCTGACGACACGCCTCGCGCACGTCCTATTACCCTGGAGGACGTTCTTGCAATTACAATAATGGATTCACTCAACAACCTGCTCACGATTCAGATACTCGCCGTTCTGGTGGCGCTCGTCGGCGAAATTGTCACCAGTGAACTGCTCATGACTGCCGCTATCGTGATGTTCTTCGTCGCACTGACTGCCATGTTCGTCCAGATGACGACAGCGTTACTTGTCGGACTCGAACAGTCCGACGGACGCGCACTGGCCTACTGAACAGACTCAAACAGCTTTTTTCGCCCGCTAACGCGGTTCCCACCGGAGTACAGAGTGAGACGAGAGGTAACACAACCTGCCCCTGTCCAGGGTTTTCGCGAATGTTAGATTGGATTTTATTTGGACCAGTTGGCGGCGACATCGTACGTGACAACCGATATACGGCACTGTCTCCGCACGTAAGTGTCAATAACGAATATTGTATCAGGTGACACACCGTGATACACAATGGCACCGTTCGAAATATCTCGGCGGGACGTGCTTCAGCGCTCAGCGGGAACACTCGGCTCCGTCGGCCTCGGTTCATCGTTGTTAGGTGGTGGGGACGACCCCATTTCGAATCCCTGTCCAGACATGACACTCGAACCGGCGATGGACCATTACGATGGGCACGGGAAGGAAGGCTGCGCGGACGACCATCCCAAAACGGAGGCCATCAAAGAGGCGGTCAGTGAGTCGCTGGCAACGAACTATCCGACGGTCGGCGCGCTCATCGACGAGGGGTACATCCCGTATTTCGACTTCCTGACTGCGGAAGGTGAGAGCGACTGGTCACACTGGCTCAATCCCGAGTATATCGGGGATGACGGCGTCCTCGACCCCCAGCGACCAGAGTCGATTCTCGTCGACCACCGATGGTGGCGACCGATCGGCGTAATGTTCATCGCCACACGCGATGGCGATCGCATCGAGCCACCGCCGGCCGTGTACGGTGACGAGGACAACGAGACCGACCCGTGCCTCCCGTGGCACGCCCACACTGGCGCACCGGGCGTCTCCTCCTGGAAAAAGTACTGGCTGGTGCATTCGAACCCCTCGTTCAGCGAGCTACTGGACGAACCGTGCCGGACACCGTGGGTGATGCACGTCTGGGCGTATAACCACCCCAACAGCGTGTACGCTCACAATGCACCGCCACCGGAAAACCGAGGTGGCCCACCCGCCGAAGACCCCGGGTTCGAAACTGACGCGGTTCCAGGCGAGGATTTCCTCTCGCCAGACGTGTTGCCGGACGCGTTGATACATCGGGTCAGACACCTCTAGGAATCTGGCAAACGGCGAAACCCTGCCGAGTCACTACAGCGCGAGGAGAAGCACGATAGTGAGAACCGCCGTCAGAACAAGGATTGTCGTTCTGATGTCCGCCCGGAGGTAGTGCCGGGAGACAGTTCCGCCATCAGTCGGCGGTTCGTCGTGACCGAGGGTCGGTCGAACGGTGCGTGGCAGTCGACGAGCGACCCGCGCGGCCGCCAGCGCGGGGTTCGACCCGACCCAGTAACAGGTCCGGACCAGCCGGATACCGGCGCGGTCGACGACACCGTAGAGTTCGGTGACGCCGATAACCGCCACCTTACCACCGTAGAACGCCAGCCAGCTGACGGCCTTGGCCGGGTCCGGGATGTGACCAAGTTTCGAGAGGGGCTTCTTGATGACAGCGAAAGCGACGACGCTGATACCGATCAGTATCGCCTGGCTCTGAAGGTGACTGGTACTGTAGGGGTGCAGGCTGTACGCTTCCTCGGCCACAAGCGGCCACGGGAGCACCGACAGCAGACCCTCCCACCAGACACCAAAGAGCAGACAGAGACCGCCGATCGAGAGCATCGCCACCGTGTGCCCGGGCTTTGCGTCGGACAGTTCCGGCCCGTCCCACTCGCCGTGGAAGAAGGCGTAGTAGCCGAGTTTGATAAACGAGAGCAGCGTCCCGATAGCGCCCAGCCAGAGGAGCCAGTAGATCGGTTCGGTGGCCGCCGACCCGTAGTAGTGCGGGTCTGCGGCGTCGAGGATCATCCCCTTGCTGATGAAGCCGTTGAAGCCGGGAATCGCAGTAATCGAGAGCGCGCCGAGGCCGAAGCCGGCGGCGGTCAGCGGCATCTGCCGCCAGAGCCCGCCGAGTTCGTAGAGGTCCTCGATGCCGGTCCGGTAGATGATGACGCCGACGGCCATGAACAGCAGCGCTTTGAACAGCACGTTGTTGAAGACGTGGGCGAGCGCGCCGCCAGCGCCCAGTTCGAGCGCGTTGCCGCCGAGATACAGCCCCAGTCCCATCCCGGCGATCATATAGCCGACCTGCGCCTGAATGTGGTAGGTGAGCAGCGCGCGCATGTCGTGTTGCAGGAGGGCGAAGACGACGCCGTAGACAGCCATCACGCCGCCCATGTATGCGACCGCAAGCGTGAGCGAATCGCCGAGCGGGAGGATGCGGTACATGACGTACGCGCTGGTCTTCGTGGTGAACACCGAGAGGAAGACGCTCGCCGCGAAGTGGGGCCGCGGGTAGGTGTCGGGCAGCCAGAAGTGGAGTCCGACGAACCCGCAGTTGATGCCCATCCCAACGATGGCGAGATACAGCGGCATCCCGCTCGCAATCGAAGCGACGCCCGATTCGGGGAACAGGAACGTCCCCGTCTCGACGAAGTGCCACGTGACGGCGAGCAGGAGGAGGCTCCCGGAGATACCGTGTGCGAGTGCGTACCGGAATCCTGCTCTGACTGCCGCGCCGCCGTAGTGCCAGACCAGTAGCGTGCTGGTGACGGCCATCAACTCCGAGAAAAAGAGGAGCGTGAGCCAGTCGCCAGCGAACAGGACGCCCATCGTCGAGGCGACGTAGGTCAGTGCGAAGGCGGTCACCAGACGGGGTGCCTCACTGGAATAGGCGTACAGAACCGCAGCACTGCCGAGTGCGGCGAAGGCGAAGCCGAAGGCCGACGAGAAGCCGTTGACGCTGAACAGCGCCACGTCGAACAGTTCGAAGAGGCTGGTCTGGTAGTAGGTGCCAGCCGGCGCAGTCAGCGAGATCGCGGCGACGGCGACGAGCGAGAGGACGCCGAGCGCGTGTCCGATACGCCGCGGGAGCACAGTCACGAGCGCGGCGGCGACGGCGACGATGACGAACGGCGGAACGAGCGTCGCGAGTTCGCTCATGCCAGCCCACCTCCGATGGTGACATCGAGGACCTGTTCACTGATTTCGATGGCCAGATTGAGGAACCCTGTCATGCCTGGTATCACGCCGAGTACGACTGCGCCGGTGACGATGACGGTAATCGGGACCATCATGAGCCAGGTGCTCTCCGTGAAGGGCGTCCGGCGGTCCCAGCCACCCGGTGGCGGCCCGTTGTGATGGCCGTGGTCATCGTGGTCGCTGTGTTCATCGTGACCCTCATCTTCGTGGCCTCCATCGTCAGCGGCCGGCCCGCCGTCAGCAGCGACCACGTTCTGGTACGATTGGCGGATGCCGCCCATCGGGAACTCCGCGAGCGGTTTTGCGTCGTGTTCGTCCTCGCTCTCGAAGAAGGCGGTGTAGACCACGGGCCAAAAGTAGGCGATGTTCAATACGCCAGAGATGATGAGCGACCCGGCGAAGATAGCGCCCGCAATCCGTGCCTCCATGCCGAGCGCACCGACGAGCATGTAGAACTTACTGACAAAGCCCGCCACGAGTGGGATGCCGGCCATGCCAGCGGCGGCAATGGTAAAGGCACCCATTGTCAGCGGCATCCGCTTGCCGATGCCCGCCATCCGCGAGATGTCGTCGGTGTGAGTCTCGACGTGGATTGCGCCCGCGCAGAAAAACAGCGTCAGCTTCATGAACGCGTGTGCGGGGATGTGGAGCAGACCGCCGACGATGCCGTACGGCGTCAGCAGCGCCATCCCCATGATGATATAGGAGAGCTGGCTAATCGTCGAGTAGGCCAGCCGGCGCTTGAGGTTGTCCTTCCGGAGCGCGATGAACGAGGCCGTCAGGAAGGTAAAGGCGGCCAGCGCCGCGAGCGGGATGTGCATCCCGATGTCCGCGGTCAGGTCCGGCTCGAACACGTCGAGGAGGACGCGCGCGACGCCGAAGGCCCCTGATTTGACGACCGCGACAGCGTGGAGCAGTCCCGACACCGGTGTCGGCGCGACCATTGCGTCCGGGAGCCAGGAGTGGAACGGCATGATTGCGGCTTTCGTCCCGAATCCGAGTGCGAGGAAGGCGAAGATTCCCTGTGCGATGATGGGGTCGGTTTCGGCCAGCATCCGGAGCCCTTCGGCGGTTTCACCGAACTGCACGGTTCCAGCGGCCCAGTAGACGAGTGCGGTTCCACCGAGAACGAGGAAGCCACCGCCGAAGAAGGTGTACGCGAGGTACTTCCGGCCGGCAGTCCGGGCCTCCTCAGTTTCGTCGTGGGCGACCAGCGGGTAGGTCACCACCGAGAGCAGTTCGTAAAAGATGAAGATGACCACCAGGTTCTCCGCGAACGCGATACCGATGGCGGCCGACAGCGAGGCGGCAAACGAGGCGAAAAACCGCGTCTGCGCGTGCTCGTCCAGCCCGCGCATGTAGCCGGTGGTGTAGAAGGCAGTGAAAATCCAGAGGAAACTGGCGAGCATCGCAAAGAGCAGTCCCAGCGCGTCGGCGCGGAGCGCAAACTCGATGCCGAAGACGAACTCGCCAAGCGACCAGCGATACTCCAGGCCGTTCAGCACGCCGGGGAGCATGCTCGCGACGATACCGAACTTCGCGAGCGCTGCGAGCACCGACCATCCCTCGCGGACGTTCGGCCGGCGGTGCGAGGCGACGATGAGCGCGACTGCCAGCGCCGAGACTAGCACCGCGGCGAGCGGCCGGTACGACGCGACGACGTGTTCAGTCACTGGTGGTCACCTCTGTGGTTTCAGCGGTCTCCCAGACCGGGGTGCCGTCGCCGAGGTTGACCGCCGGGGCCGAATCGACGACGGCGTCGACGACCGGGTCGAGCGCCGACGCGACTTCCGCGCCGGCGAACCCGAGGACGACCGCCAGAATCGCCGCCCCGATTGCGAGTCCGATCATCCCCAGCGATCGGTTGTCGGTGAGGGTCTCGTTGTCGGACTCGCCACCGTCTGCGGCGACGGCGGGGTCGGCTGTCGCCTCGGTCGCTGCGGTTTCGTCCGGATGGTCGAAGTAGAGCTTTTCGAGGATTCTGGCGACGTACAAAAGCGTCAGGACGGTGCTGGCGAAGACGACGAAGACGACCGGCCACAGCCCCGTCTGGACGGCGGCGACGGCGACGTACCACTTGCCGACGAAGCCGGCCGTCGGCGGGACGCCGATGATGGCGAGGCCGAGTATCGCCATCGCCCCCGAAAGGAACGGTCGGCGCTTGGCCAGCCCGGCGTACTCGTCTATCGTCCGGGCGTCTTCGCTTTCGGCAATCGCTCCTGCGGTCGCGAACAGGCCGCCTTTGATCAGAGCGTGGGCAACGAGGTGAAAGCCCGCTCCGTAGACGGCAAACCGGACTGCCTCCTCACCGCCGGCGGGATGGACAGCGACGCCGATTGCGATGACGACGAGGCCGAACTGCGCGACCGAGGAGTAGGCGAACATCCGCTTGATTCGGCGCTGTGATGCCGCAAGCGCGCTCCCGGCGACGACGCTGAGGCCGGCCATCACCAGCACGGCGTCGATGAGCAGCGGATTCACAGCGAAGAAGTCGGGCGTGAACACGAACAGCGTGAGACGGGCAAAGGCGTACGCACTCACCGTCGAGACGAGCGCGGAGATGAAGATGGTCACCGCGTCTGGCGCTTCGGAATAGGCGTCGGGCTGCCAGGTGTGCAGCGGGAAGATAGCCACCTTCGTCATGAGTCCAATGGCAATGAAACCGAATGCCGCAGCCACGAGGGGGTCTGTGTACAGCGCGCCATCAATCCACGACGGATCGCCGGCCAGCGACCGCGAGAGGTCGACCATGTTCAGCGTCCCAGTCCGGACGAACAGGTAGCCGACGCCGACGAGATACATCGAGGCGCTCGCCGTCCCGATGACGAGATACTTCAGCGCGGCGACGGCCGAGTCCGCCGAGGAGTCACTCGCGATGAGCGCGTACGTCGTCAGCCCCGTGATCTCGAGGAAGACGAAGAGATTGAACACGTCACCGGTGACGGCGACGCCCATCAGTCCGCCCGTCAGCAGCAGGTAGCCGCTGTAGAAGGCGTTTCCGCGGGGGCCGCCACGACGCGTGAACGCGAGCACAGCGAGCGCCACGATAGCGACGACGAGCACGACGAGACCGGAGAGCGCGTCACCGACGAGTTCGATACCGACGATGAAGTTCTCCGTCTCGGTACCCGCGACGACCACGTCCTTGCGCCCGAACGCCTCGCCGCCGAGAACGTGGACGACGCGGCTGTTCTGGGCGTAGATGGCGTACGCGAGGAGGGTCGCCATCAGTGCCTCGAACGTGAGGACGACCACCGCGACGGCCCAACCCACGCGTTCGCGAAGGACGCCCAGCGCGAGCGGCAGCGTCGCTGCGAGAATCGGCACGGCGATGAGCAGCGCCGGCAGCAGTTCCGGGTCGATGCCGAGCAGGTCACTCATCGGCACGAACCCTCCTGATGACGTCTTCGTCGAGTGTCCCGTACTCCGAGTAGATACGCACGACGAGCGCCAGTGCGACGGCGGTCAGCGCGATGCCGACGACGATTGCGGTCAGCACGATGACCTGCGGGAGCGGGCTGACGAACGGGTCGTAGGCGGCCGCTTCCTCCGGAATAACGGGCGTCGACCCGCCAGCGACGTAGGCAGTACTGATGAAAAACAGGAAGATGGCCGTCTGGAACAGGTTCAACCCGATGATCATCTTGACGAGATTGGAGTTGGCGACCATCATGTAGAGGCCGATTGCGAGCAACAGTGCGAACAGGAGATACGTGTACTGGTGTGTGAGCAGTTCAATCATCGTCTGTCACCTCGGTCACCGCGTCGACATCGCTCGCATCCTCTTCCTGACTCCCCCACATGTCCCCGCCCGAGAGAAACCCGGCGCTGAGGGCGAAAAACAGGCCACAGACGACGCCGGCCACGATGGGTGCGACGCCGAGGATCTCGATGGCTTCGAGTCCCCACTTGGCCTTGATTCCGAACACCTTCTTGTACATCTCGTACTCGAGGAAGTTCCCCCCGACGAGGACCGGAACGAAGCCGACGAGCGCGAAGGCCGCGGTGCCGCCGGCCGCGAGTGCGACCACGGTCCGGTTGCGCAGCCACTCCCGGGTCGATTCGATGCCGAACGCGAAGGCGATCATCAACACCGTCGCGCCGATGATCGCTCCGCCCTGGAAGCTCCCGCCGGGCGTGTCGGCGCCGTGGAACAGCAAGAACAACCCGTACGTCATCGAGAACGGCGCGATGAGCTGGACTGTCGTCATGATGACCTGGCTCTCGACGTAGGGCGACCCGTCACCGTCCTGTCGGTTGCGCTCACTCACGAGTGAACACCGTCCGTTTGAGTACGATAAGCACTGCGACACCGGCCGCGAACACCACCGTCGCCTCGCCGAAGGTGTCGAATCCACGGTAGCCGGCGAGGACAGCCGTCACAGCGTTCTCGACGCCGGTATCGGCGTACGAGGAGTCGATGTAGTACTGCGTGACGGCGGGATTGAACCACGCCATCGACTGCCCGTCGCCGACGGCCGGGAACTCCCGAATCGTCGCGACGAGAACGGTCAAAAACGCACCGGTGACGAAGAGGCCAGGAACACTGACCCGCTCCAGCAGCCGCTCTTCGGCCGGCCGAACCGTCTTCGCAATCGTCAGCAACAGCAGTATCGTCGTGACGCCAGCGCCGATTGCGGCCTCGGTCATCGCAACGTCGGGAGCCAGCAGGACGGCGTAGAAGATCGCCATGCCGAGGCTGTAGGCCGCGAAGACGACGATAACTGCGAGAATGTCCCGGAGGAGCGCCGTCGCGACTGCTGTCGCCAGCACGAACACGAACAGCGCGGCCTCGAACAGCGAGATTGGCACGGGGTCTGGCACTGCCAGCGGCAGCAGTTCAGCTGTCATGCCTCCTCACCCCCGAGTTCCTCGTCGCTCGGCTCCGGGCCGTTGCCCGCTTGCGCCAGCGTCGCATCGTCGCGGTCGTCGTCGACCGTCCAGGCCTCGATCTCCTCCGCGTCGGCCGAGCGAGCAATCGCGTGTGCGGCCGTCGGATTCGTGACGAAAATGAAGACGAGCAGGAGGACCGTCTTGACCGTCGGCGACTGGACGCCGAGGGCGAGTGCGGTCCCGGCGAGCGCGAAGCCGGCACCCAGTGTGTCTGCCTGTGACGCCGTGTGCGCACGCGAGAACACGTCCGGAAGCCGCAGGACACCGACCGTCGAGACCAGTGTAAAGAACAGCCCGAGTCCCAGGCAGACGACGATTGCGCCGGTGTGGAGCGTGCTCATCACAGGACACCACCCCGTTCGACGGTGAACTTCGAGATGGCGACTGCCATCAGGAAGTTCAACAGCGCGTAGACGAGTGCCACGTCGAGCAGTGACGGTTCGTCCAGTCCCGCCGAGAGCAGCGCGAGGACAATAACCGTGTTCGTCCCGATGACGTTGACCGCGAGCACGCGGTCCTGGGTCGTCGGTCCCTTGACGGCACGGTAGAACATGGCGATCGCGAGAAGCATGAGTACCGCGGCAGTTGCCAGAAACAGGTCCGACAGGAACGGATCGAGACTCATTGATTCTCACCGTCTGTCTGGGCATCTGTTGGTGTGTCGCCGTCTCCCGATTCAGACGCAGCATCTGACGGTTGCTGCAACACTTCAGTCTCGTCGCGCTCCAGCGGTGACGGGATCGCCATCGCGGACCGGCCATAAAAAAGGAACCGGACCGCGCGTTCTAGCGATCCGTCGAAGAGGCCGTCACGCGCCCACGGAACCAGCGTGTGTACCACGAGGTCCTGACCGCGAACTCTGACGGTCAGCGTCCCCGGTGTCAGCGTGATGCTGTTGGCGAGCGTCGTCACCGGGAGCGGGCCAATCAGCCTCGCCCGGACGCGAGTCATCCGGGGGTCGATCGGCAGTCTGGGATTGAGGATGACTGCCGCCACGACGATGTTCGCCAGAACGATTTCGTACAGCAGGTACGGAATGTAGATCATCCCGCGTCCGAGACGGGCGAGTGAATTCCCGTTCGGACGACGATTCAGCGAGACGCGAGCAAGGGAAACAGCGACGATTGTCGCGCTGATTGTCCCCGTCACGATGTCGAAAAGGTCGAACGTGCCGCCAAGGACCTGATAGAAAATAAAGGAGAGCCCGAAGAGCGCGCCGACGCCGACTGCTGTCTGTTGGCGAAGCAGCGGGACGCGTCGGGTTGGGTGTTCGACCGGCGCCTCCTCGACGGAGACGGTCGTCTCCCTCGCGAGTTCGACTTCGAGTGGCCGCAACAGCGGCGCGCCGATTCCGGGGTCGTACTCGGGGTCGAGGACGATTCGGTCGGTCTCGTGACTCGTAATCTCCGATTCCAGGAGGGCCGCGACATCCGAGGGGCCGAAGATGTACTCCTCACCGCCGACGCTCGTGGTCTCGACGCGGAGTTCGGCCTCGTGGTCGCCAGCGTCCTCCTCGGCCCACACGGTGACGCGCGAGAGCAACTCTTCGGCGTGCTCGCGGTCCTCGATATCCTCGTCGAGTCTGGGCGAGTGGATGTAGACGAACCGGATAGTCGCAGGAGCAGACGGAGATGCTGATTCGAGTGCCGACTCGACGGCGTAGCCGACCGTCGCGCGCAGCGTCGCGCTCTCCGAAACAGGGACGAGAAGCCGCTCACTCGAGGACATCTCGACACCTCCTATCGTCGGTCATGAGGGTGTGACTGTTTCTGGAATATACCAACAGGCCGAAAACGATTTCGTTTTCACGCAGTGGGATACTGGCACACCCTCTCGGCTGTCTACGGCAGCGGAATCGATAAACGGGACCAACCCTGAGCCCCGCGTATGTACACGGGCAAGCGGGAACGACCGTGCTGTCTCTGTGGCAACCCCGACACTGCGCACCGGCTCGACGTGCCACCACGCGCCATCGAGGCGATGAAACACAGCGGGCGCGTGGCCTGGCGCGACATCCTCGGCGAGGTGTCGGTGTACTTCTGTGCGAACGACTGGGAGACGGTCTGTGACCTGGTGTTGGAGACGGGGATGAACCCCATCTCCCGGTGCAACGCCGCGCGGGCGGACTTCGACTTGCGTGACGATTTCGAGGCACTGACAAACACCGTCCGGAGTCGTCAGGACCACGGCGCTCGCGAAGCGGAGATGCTCGCCGACGCGAGAGCGACAATCGAGGCGTTCGAGCGCGGCGACGACATCGAAACACAGCACCTCGTCGAGGCTCGGGTCGTGCAGTGGACGATGGCGGACCTGGATGCAGAAGCGGCGTCGTCCTGACTCAGCCAGTGTTGCCGAGCGCGATCAGCCTGTGGCCGGATTCCCGGTCGACGCCCAGGTAGAGTTTGCCGCCACCGATTGCCATCTCTGACGTTATCTCGCCACCGGGTCGCATTTGCCAGACGTCAGCACCGCTGCTTGCAGTGCAGTAGAGCCACTCCCGGCCGGTCCCGTAGATGTGGTCGCTGCTGGCGACCGGCGCGTGTGGCATCTCGGTGCTGAATCCTTCGGTCCAGCGCAGCGTGTCGTCGTCCAGGTCGAACGCCATCATGCCGTTCCGGTCACCGTTCGGGTTGGTGTCGGTACACCAGACGACGAAGTCGTCGGTGATGAGTGGCGCAGACGCCGTCTGCACGTCTCGGACCTTGTTGTTCAGAACGCTTCGACGACTCTCGTCGTTCCGACCCCGGATGCCTGCTTCGTCTCCGCCGTAGGCCAGCACTTCCCGACCGACTGCTAGCCCCGGCCTCGATTCGAGGTCCAGCGACCCCTCTCTGTCACCGCGTCGCTGGTTGAGGACGACAGTACCCGGGCCGCGGCCCGTGACGTAGAGGCGAACGCCGTCCGACGAGATTTTCGTCGGCCGTACTCCTCCCGTCCCGACGCTGAGATTCGACTGCCCCCACTGTCGCTGGCCACTCGATGAGACTGCGAGTATCTGACTGGTGCCGGAGCCGTCGGTGAGACCTGCGAAGACCTGGTTTCGCGCGTACAGTGCCGGTGTCAAGGCATCGGTCCCGTCACCTGAGTAGTGCCAGTGTTCGTCGCCGGTCACCGGGTCGAACGCGGTTATCCCGGCGTGGGGGACGAACAGTTTGCCATCGCCGAGTGCCGGTGTACCAATCGTCCCCTCCAGAAACGTCGACCATCGGAGGCTCCCATCCGCCGTCGAGAGCGCGTAGAGGAGTTGCTCGCTCGTCGCGACGAAAATCGTCGACTCACTGGCGATAGGCTCGGTGACCGGTTCGCCGTCGATAGGGATGTTCCACTGTTCGGTTGGCTCTTCGGCGGGTCCCACGGCGCTGCGGTTGTGGCCGGTCCCCGCCGCATCGTAGCGCGCCATCGGCCACACGAGTTCTCCCAGTGACAGGGCCGGCGAATCTTCGTCAGTCTGTGCCCCATCGTTTGACTGCTCCTGGTCGTCCGGCGTTTCGCCGCCGTCGCTGGACGATTCGGTCTGTGTCGCCGTTAGCGTCGAGTTGTCGTCCGCCTCGCCCAGGAGTTCTTCCCCGCTGCTACAGCCAGCAACGAGAACGGTCCCGGAGGCGAACCCCGCCCTGAGAAACGCTCGCCGCGTCCGTCTGCGCGTCATGTCACCTCTCTTTTGAGACCGCGTTGAAAACAGTACTGGCTCTAGTTTCGCTGACCAGAGACCCGCTGTCGGTGCACCAGTCCCTGCATGTTCGCCGTCTCACGGGCGAACTCCCTGAGCGCGTCGCTGGTCTCGCCGTCGTCGAGAATTATCGGTGCGCCCGCGTCGCCGCCCTCCCGAATCGACGGGTCCAGCGGAATCTCACCGAGGAACGGCATCTGTACCTCGTCCGCGAGTTTGTGTCCGCCACCCTCGCCGAAGATGGCGTGTTCGCTCCCGCAGTCCGGACAGTGGAACGAGGACATATTCTCGACGATACCCAGCACTGGAGTGTCGTGACGACCGAACATCTTGAGTCCCTTCCGGGCGTCGTCGAGTGCCACTTCCTGGGGCGTCGTGACGATGACCGCACCGGAGACAGGGACACTCTGGAGGAGCGTCAGCTGCGTGTCGCCCGTTCCCGGCGGGAGGTCGACGACCATGTAGTCGAGGTGGCCCCACTGCACGTCCTCCCAGAGCTGCGTGAGGACGTTGTGGACCATCGGACCCCGCCAGATGACGGGGTCGTCCTCGCCGGCCAGGAAGTCCATGCTCATCAGCTTCATTCCGAACTGCTCTGGCGGGATTATCTCTTCGTCCTCGGTCGCCTGTGGCGGTTCGTCGGCGTCGACCATTCGCGGGACGTTCGGACCGTATATGTCTGCATCGAATAGGCCGACGCGTGCGCCCATGTCCGCGAGCCCGGCCGCGAGGTTGACTGCGATAGTCGACTTGCCGACGCCGCCCTTGCCCGAGGCGACGGCGATGATGTTCTCGACGTTTGGCAAGACCGAGTCTTCGGGGTCGAGACCTCTGTCGATGGTCGCCGAGAGGTCGATTTCCCAGTCGATATCGGCGAGTTCCTCACGCACGTCGCCCGCCATCGTCGTCTCTGTCGGCGAGTAGGGGGCGCCGAGCGAGAGGTCGATATGGACTGTCTCGGACTCTTCGTCGATATCGATACTGTTGACGAGGCCGAGCGAAACGATGTCGTCGCCGAGGTCGGGGTCCTCGACGCTCCCGAGTTGCTCCCGGATTGCCTCCACGGTCGGAGGAGTCGATGTCATAGCTCTCCGTAGGCTTCGGACGGGCGAAAAGGGTTGCGTACTCCGGCGTCCCAGATGCATCGATGGCTTGCAGTCCAGACCCTGGAATCGTGTGAGTCGTGGACACGCGCGAGACTTTCCGTTGCGTTTTTATATGCCGGGTGGGGATGTAGGGGTACAGTCGTGTAGGGAACCTGGAACCGTGTGGTGGTTCACCTGTTCCCGAGTCCGCGTCGGCGGGCGAGAGTACCCGAACGCTCGGCCTCGATCGGCCGAGCACACGCAAAAAGGCACGCGTGTCGTGGTAGCCAAGCCTGGCCCAAGGCGCAGGGTTGCTAACTCTGTGGCGTACAGCCTCCGGGGTTCGAATCCCCGCCACGACGTGCAACACATCCACTACATATGAGTGCAGAAGAACCCGAAAACGCGGACGAGGAAGACGAGGACATTCGTTACTTCGTCCGCATCGGCCAGACCGACCTCGACGGCACGAAGTCCGTCGAGCGGTCGCTTACGGAAATGAAAGGTATCGGTCGCCGCACGGCGCGTATCATCGCCGACAAGGCAGAGGTCGACCGTCGGGCCACCTTTGGTGCGCTCGACGAGGACGACATCGACGACATCGTTTCACTCGTCGAAGGTTACGCCGACGAAGTACCCGAGTGGCTCTCGAACCACCGGAACGACTTCTTCGCCGGCGAGACAACCCACGAGGTCGGCAACGACCTCGAGCTGACGCGCCGTCAGGACATCAACCGCATGAAGATGATAAACTCCTACAAGGGCGTCCGCCACAAGCGCGGACAGAAGGTTCGCGGACAGCGAACTAAGTCCACGGGCCGGACCGAGGGCACCATCGGTGTCAACGTCGAGGCCATCAAGGAAGAACAGGCCGAAGAGGCCGCTGCGGAGGATGACGAATAATGGCGCTCGGTAGCAACACCAAGTTCTACGAGACGCCGAATCACCCCTACCAGGGCGAGCGTATCGCCGAAGAGTCCGGTCTCCTCGGCAAGTACGGCCTGAAGAACAAGGAAGAACTCTGGCGAGCGCAGTCCGAACTGCGTAACTACCGCCGCGAGGCCCGTGACCTGCTGGGACAGACCCAGGGCGACACGGAGGCTGCGACGGTCGAAGCCGACGAGTTCCTGACCCGACTCCAGCGAATCGGCATCCTCGGCGAACAGGACGCACTCGACGAAGTCCTGTCCCTCGATATCACCGACGTACTGGAGCGTCGCCTGCAGACGATTGTCTACCGGAAAGGGCTGGCAAACACCACCCAGCAGGCTCGACAGTTCATCAGCCACGGTCACATCACCGTCGACGGCAGTCGCGTCAAGACGCCCTCGATGAAAGTCGACGTGGCCGCTGAGGACACGGTCAGTTTCGACAGCGCGTCGCCGCTGACGGACGAACTCCACCCGGAACGAGCGGAGGAACAATAACATGGCAGACGAGAAATGGGGCATCGCCCACGTGCACGCATCGTTCAACAACACCATCATCACCATCACGGACCAGACCGGCGCAGAAACCATCGCCAAATCGAGCGGTGGGACGGTCGTCAAGCAGAACCGTGACGAAGCGTCGCCGTACGCGGCGATGCAGATGGCCGAAGAAGTCGCAGAGACCGTCCAGGCCCGCGGCATCGACGGCGTTCACGTCCGTGTCCGCGGCCCCGGTGGCAACCAGCAGACCAACCCCGGTCCGGGTGCGCAGGCGACCATTCGCGCACTCGCCCGTGCGGGGCTGGAGATCGGTCGTATCGAGGACGTGACGCCCATCCCGCACGACGGAACCCGCGCCCCGAAGAACGCAGGCTTCTAACAATGACAGAGGATTACGAGGTCGAGTTCGTCGAACGAACCGAGCGCGAGGCGAAGTTCCTCGTGCGCCCGATTACGCCCGCGTTCGCCAACGGCATCCGTCGGGCGATGATCGCGGACATCCCGACGTTCAGCGTCGACACCGTCCGCTTCGTCGAGAATTCGAGCGTGATGTTCGACGAACAGCTCGGACTCCGACTCGGACTGGTCCCGCTGACCACGCCGGTCGGCGAGTTCGAAATCGGTGACGAAGTCACGCTCTCGCTGGACGTGATGGGCCCGGAGACCGCCTACTCGGGCGATATCGTCTCCAGTGACCCCATGGTCCAGCCGGCCGACGACAACATCCCGATCATCGACCTCAAGGAGGACCAGCGGCTCGAACTGGAAGCTGACGCCGTGCTCGACACCGGTCGCGCACACGCCAAACACCAGGGCGGCGTCGCTGTCGGCTACCGTCACCTCCAGACCGTCGAAGTGGTCGGTGACAAAGGCGAGTTCGAGGACGACGACCCACAGATCCTCCGCGGTGTCATCGAAGAACAGGAAGCAGCACACGCAGAACCAGTAGATGGCGAGCAACCCGCGGACGGAGACCTCGTCGCGACCGACAGCTTCGACAACGACCTGTCGAAGCGGTACCCCGGGAAGGAGCTGGAAGTCCACGACGTCGAGGGCGCGTTCGTCTTCGACGTGGAGACCGACGGCTCCTTCAGCGTCGACGAGCTGGTCGACGCGGCAGTCGGATCGCTGGAGACGCGTGCGAACGAACTGAAAGACGCAGTCCAACTCTAATGACAGGGAGCCTCCTCACATCGACGGCCGCCCGACCGGAGAGCGGTCGGGCCGGCGATATCGAAACCAGTATGAGGGGGCACCCGGTACCAGAGTATGCGTGCAGGGATAGCCAAGTCTGGCCAACGGCGCAGCGTTCAGGGCGCTGTCCCGTAGGGGTCCGCAGGTTCAAATCCTGCTCCCTGCACTTTCTCACAGGAGGTAGGTTATGAGTAAGACGAATCCGAGACTGAGTAGTCTCATCGCTGACCTGAAGTCGACCGCCCGCAGCGCGGGCGGCAACGTCTGGGGCGATGTCGCCGAGCGCCTCGAAAAGCCTCGGCGCACACACGCCGAAGTCAACCTGGGCCGCATCGAGCGGTACGCCCAGGAAGACGAGACGGTCGTCGTCCCCGGAAAAGTCCTCGGTAGCGGTGTTCTCCAGAAGGAGGTCACCGTCGCCGCAGTCGACTTTTCGGGCACGGCCGAACAGAAGATCGACCAGGTTGGCGAGACCATGAAACTCGAACAGGCACTCGAAAACAATCCCGACGGCGCGAACGTACGGGTGATTCGATGAGTATCGCAGAATTCGACGCCGACCTCGTCGTCGACGCTCGCGACTGCATCATGGGCCGCGTGGCCTCGAACGTTGCAGAGCGGGCACTCGACGGCGAGACGGTCGCCGTCATCAACGCAGAGCAGGCGGTCATCACGGGCCGCGAAGACGCAATCCTCGAGAAGTTCAAGGACCGTCGTCGCCACGGCTCGGATCGCGGGCCGATGTACCCGAAGCGCCCCGACCGTATCTTCAAGCGCTCCATTCGTGGCATGATTCCGTACAAGACCACGAACGGACGGGAAGCCTTCGAGAACATCCGCGTCTACGTCGGTAATCCGAACGATCAGGACGGGGAAGTCCTCGACGGCACCTCGCTGGATAGGCTCTCGAACATCAAGTTCGTCTCCCTCGGAGACGTCAGCGAAACACTCGGAGCGAACGTCACATGGTAACGAACACGTCAGGAAAGAAGAAGACGGCCATCGCACGAGCGACCATCAGCGACGGGGACGGCAAGGTCCGCGTCAACGCACAGCCGGTCGAACTCGTCGAGCCGGAGATGGCACAGCTGAAGATGCTGGAGCCGTTCCGCATCGCGTCCGAGGAGCTCCGTGACGACGTCGACATCGACGTCAACATCGAGGGCGGCGGCGTGATGGGACAGGCAGACGCGGCCCGAACCGCTATCGCCCGCGCACTCGTCCAGCACACCAACGACGCCGAACTCCGCGACGCCTACATGGAGTTCGACCGGTCGCTCCTGGTCAACGACGTGCGCCAGAGCGAATCCAAGAAGTGGGGCGGCCCGGGCGCACGGGCTCGCTACCAGAAGTCCTACCGGTGATACAACTATGATGGTCCCAGTCCGGTGTTTCACCTGCGGCAACGTCGTCGGCGAACACTGGGAGGAGTTCAAGGCACGCACGCGCGAGGCCGAGGAGCCAGAGGACCCGGAGAAAGTCCTCGACGAACTCGGCGTCGAGCGACATTGCTGCCGTCGAATGCTCGTCTCGCACAAGGACCTGGTCGACATCGTCGCACCGTATCAATAATGGCACGAACAGACAACCGCTACGAGAAGGCACGCATCATCGGGGCGCGAGCGCTGCAGGTGGCCTACGGTGCGCCCGTTCTCGTCGAGACGGAGCAGACGCAGCCGATTCTCATCGCGGCCGAAGAGTTCGACGCCGACGTGCTGCCGTTCACTGTGCGGCGAGGTGACAGCGAGTGACGAAGATCACGGACGTCAGACTGCGACGGGTCCTCGATTCCCGCGGGAACGCGACCGTCGAGGCCGACGTGACCACCGAGAGCGGCGGCTTCGGCCGCGGCAAAGCACCCTCGGGAGCGAGTACCGGCGAGTACGAGGCACTCGAACTGCCGGCCAACGAGGCTATCGCCGCTGCCCGCGAGGAGGCCGTGCCGCGACTCGTCGAGGACGTCTACGCCGGCGACCAGCGCGGTGTCGACGCGACGCTGCACGCTGCCGACGGTACCGACGACTTCTCCGAAATCGGCGCGAACGCCGCTGTCGCCATCTCGATGGCCGCAGCGAAAGCCGGCGCAGACGTGGCCGGACTCCCGCTCTTCCAGCACCTCGGCGGGACCTTTCGTGGGAACACGTTCCCGATTCCGTTGGGCAACGTCATCGGCGGCGGTGAACACGCCGCAGACGCAACTCATATTCAGGAATTTCTGGCCGCACCCGTCGGCGCGCCCTCCGTCCAGGAGGCTGTCTTCGCCAACGCGGCCGTCCACGAGGCTGCCGGCGAGATTCTCGACGAGCGCGGTGTCCCGAGCGCCAAAGGAGACGAAGGCGCGTGGGCACCAGCGATCGACGACAGCGAGGCCTTCGAGATTATGGCCGAGGCCGTCGAGCGCGTCGAAGACGACGTGGGCTTCGAAATCCGGTTCGGACTGGATATGGCCGGGGCGGAACTGTACGACAGCGACGAAGAGGTCTACCGCTACGGTGAGCAGACCCGCGACACCGACGAGCAAATCGAGTACGTCGCCGCCCTGGTCGAGGAGTACCACCTTGTCTACGTCGAGGACCCCCTCGACGAGAACGACTACGAGGGCTTCGCCGAGTTGACCGACCGCGTCGGTGACCGAACGCTCGTCTGCGGTGACGACCTGTTCGTCACGAACGTCGAGCGACTGGAGACTGGCATCGAGGCGGACGCGGCAAACTCCATTCTCGTCAAGCCCAACCAGATCGGGACGCTCTCGGACGCCGTCGACGCGGTCGAACTGGCAGTCGAGAACGGCTACGACCCGGTCATCTCTCACCGCAGCGGTGAGACGGAGGACACGACCATCGCACATCTGGCCGTCGCGACGGACGCCCCGTACATCAAGACGGGGACGGTCGGTGGCGAACGCACAGCGAAGTTGAACGAACTCATCAGAATCGAGCAAAACGCATGAGCGGAAACGAGAACGAAGGTCTCGACGCGTCCGAGTCGGACGTCGACCCCGAACCCACCGACGACGGTGCGGTCGAGGAGACGGCCGAGGCGGGCGCGGAGACCGAAGACACAGACGAAGCGCCCGCCGAGGCCGTCGAGGCCGAGGCCGAACAAGAAGACGCCGGACCGAACCTGGACGAGGACGTCATGCCGGACGACGAGGCGGACCTCCTCATCCCGGTCGAGGACTACCTCGCGGCCGGTGCCCACATTGGGACCCAGCAAAAGACCAAGGACATGGAGCGGTTCATCCACCGCGTCCGGACCGACGGGCTCTACGTGCTGGACGTCTCGATGACCGACAAGCGGATTCGGACAGCCGCGGACTTCCTGGCCAACTACGAGCCGGAGCAGATTCTCGTGGCCTCCTCGCGCCAGTACGGCCGGTTCCCGGCCGAGAAGTTCGCCGATGCCGTCGGTGCACGCGCACGAACCGGGCGGTTCATTCCGGGTACGCTGACGAATCCGGAGTACGACGGGTACATCGAACCGGACGTCATCGTCGTGACCGACCCCATCGGTGACTCCCAGGCCGTCAAGGAGGCCATCACCGTCGGGATTCCGGTCATCGCGATGTGTGACTCCAACAACACCACTGGCAACGTCGACCTCGTCGTTCCCACGAACAACAAGGGTCGAAAGGCGCTGTCGGTCGTCTACTGGCTGCTGGCCAACGAGACGCTCGACCGCCGCGGTGCGGAGCCAGCCTACTCGCTCGACGACTTCGAGAGCGAGATTTAACTTCGAGAGTCGTTTTCGTCGCCACAACTCCTATTTGTCCGGCCAGTGACGACTCCACAATGGCAGAAGGCGACACGCTGCTCAACGTTCTGATCGGTGCGGCCATCAACGTCTTCGGTGGCCCGATAATCCCATTTGCGACCGTCATCGGCGGTGCCGTCGCCGGCTATCTCCAGGGCGGCAGTCGGGAAGAGGGACTGAAAGTCGGCGCGCTGGCCGGACTCGTCTCGCTGGTCCCGCTGCTCGTCGTCGGTGCGCTCTTCGGGAACGTCTTTCTTGGGCTCTTTGTGGGTGGGTTCGGCGTCCCTCGCGCGTTCAGTGGATTTGGGTTCGTCATCTTGCTCGGTATCGTTGTTTCTGCTGTCGTCTACACCGTCGTATTCAGCGCTGCCGGTGGCTGGCTTGGCAACTACGTGAAATACGACACCGACATCGATATTTGAGACGTGCAACTCTCAACGAACTCGTTCGGAACACTGGCCGGCACTACTCCCAGACGTTGTCCAGTTCTCGGTGAAACGGTCTCTTTATTACACTACACGTTGCCACACGTGACACCATAATGAATGGTTCAAATAGTTGGGTCCGGCAGTATCAGTAACCACCGAGAATACCGTGCGATTGGATGAAGGTACCGCCCTCGTCGCTTCACGCGGATCAGTCACAGAAGAGGCAGAGTCGATGAATTGCCTCCAGAAAGTCGGCAAGAGGCAGTCATTCCTTATGACCGGGTGTTACCGAAGAGAAATTATAATAGAAACCCATTTACCAGCCACAACATGGAGAATCCCACTCCAAGATCATCCGATTGGGCAACCAGCCCGCCTATGGCGAAGTTCGTCTTTGGCACGCTCCTCCTACTGTTAGTCGTGGTTGCAGTCGGACATTTGTATGTTCTTGAGGGACTCACGGCCCTCTACCTCGGGCTTCCGCTCTGGGTATGGCTGGAACTTGGCGTCGTCTTTGCGATGCTAGGGATCGCATGGTTCGCCGTCCAGTTGGTCGCTGCCGCGAGCGAGGAGGACGGCTGACGTGGTACTGACGACCGCTCAGCTGGTATTTGGCCTGTATCTCTTCTTCGTCCTCCTGATCGGAGTGTACGCGTCCCGATTTACGAAATACACACCCGCAGATTTCTACATCGCCGACAGAACGGTTGGGACGGTAGTTCTCGGGTTGAGCCTCGTCGCGACAGTCCTGTCCGCGTTCACAGTCTTCGGGATTGGTGCCACGACAACTGGAACCGGCCTCGGTGCGTTCTCCTTTCTGGCCCTTGCGGCTGTCTTCTATACGCTGATCTTCGGAACAGTCGGTGTCTCGCTATTCGAGATTGGCAAGGAGATGGACGTCGTGACGCCCTCCGAGTACGTCCGCAAGCGGTACGACAGCCCTGTTCTCAGCGTTCTATACCTCGCCATCACCGGGATCTTCATGGTCTCGATGATCGCCGGACAGCTGATCGGGGGCGGCGTTGCACTCGACGCGCTGGTGGGGATTCCGTACGTCCAGGCGATACTGGTAATGGCGGTCTTCATGATCGTCTACATCCACATCGCGGGCTATCGCGGCGTCGTATGGTCGGATACGGTCCAGTCGACCGTACTCTTCGCCGTCCTCGGGGGAGTCACACTCTATGTGATGTTCGTCCTGGACAGCACCGCTATCGCACGGCAGGCGATCGAGACGACCCCCGGGCTGATGGAACTGGTCGGGCCGGTTGGCGCGTGGACGCCACTGGCAGTGATCACGGCAGCGCTGGCGTTCACGTTCGGCGTCCCCGCCTATCCGCACACTATTCAGCGGTTCTTCTCCGCGAGAGACAGCGATGTTATGCGTCGGTCCGGGTTCCTTTTTGCCGTCGTCGCGATTCCGGTCTACTTTTTTGGCGCCGTACTCGGGGTGTGGTCGGTCGGCGTCATTCCGTCGCCGGAGAATCCGGACTACGTAATCCCGCTGCTCGTCGAGACGCTGATGCACCCGGTGGTGTTCGGCGTGGCGATGGCCGGAGCGACCGCAGCGATCATGTCCACCGCCGACTCCGTTGCGCTGACAATGAGTTCGATGGTCAGCCGGGACCTCTACCACGAGTTCGTCGCCCCAGAGGCGAGCGATCGCCGAGAGGTCAGGGTCACGCAAACGCTGTTGATCGGGATCATCCTCCTCGGGCTCGTCCTGGCGTGGATGCGTCCGGCAGGTATCTTCGATATCGTGGCGTTCGCGGTCGTCGGGTTTGCGACGACATCCGCGCCGGTGTTCCTCGGCGTATTCTGGAGGGGTGGGACGGCAGCTGGCGGCATCGCATCGCTGATCCTCGGTCCAGGGATTACGATTCTGTTTTTCCTTGAATATATCCCGCCAGAGTACACGTTCGGCACGCACTACGGATTCGTCGGGGTCATTATTGCGTACGGTATCTTCGTGGCAGTGAGTCTCGCCACTCAGATTCCTGCTGAGGACACGATCGAGGCACACTCGCGTTCTTTCTGGGATCGAGTGGAGTAGGTCTTGCACAGACCGTCTTCTTGAAAGAAACGCAGTGAGATGGCTGCCGGTAACGGATAAGCAATCAGCCCCTGTGCAGAGTTTCGCTGTGGTGTCCGTTGACCGAGACCAGTAGAATTTAATGGTGGCGTGAGGATAGCTGACAAACGACAGGCCAGTGGGTGGAGTGGCAAGACGCAGAGAACGCAACCAGCAGGTTCAGGGATGGACTCAGATAACTCAGACCGGGGGACACAGATGGGTGTACAGCGACAGGTCCTGTACGTCGACGACCCGACACAGACCGACGCAGTGGCAGCGGTCGTCGACGCGGACCACGACGACATGCGGGTGGTCAGCGAACACAGTCGTGACGGGGCTCGCCAGCGGGTAACACAGGAGCCCTTCGACTGTGTGGTCGTCGAGTTAAAATTCGCGACAGCAGTGAGCGACGTCTGTGCGGAGACGCCGCTCGTGTTGTTCACCGAAACGGACCCGACAGCAATCAGCGACGATTTGCTGGCAAAGGCGGATACGCTGGTCCAGAAGGGCAGCGAGTGTCACGTCGACTTTCTCGTGAACAAGATTCGCGGTATCGTCCAGTGCGACGACGGGGCCGATGACGACGACACCGAACGGGTCACAGACGAAGTTCCGGACGCCCGGACGGAGTTTTTCCTCCTCGATGCAGATGGCACAGTCGAGTGGAGCAGTACCACAGTGTCGACGTTCTTTCCGGATAGTGTCGCTGCCCAAAGAGAGGAGGAACGTCTTCACGACCGACTCTCTCGGACGGCAACGGGCGAATACAGCTACACAGAGGAGATGGCTGACGCAGTTGCAGCGGGGCGAAGCGCCGAGCGTGTCGGCGTCGAACTGCCTCGCGAGGCACCACCGGGCGAAGTACCCTCGGTGACCTACACGTGCTGGAGTTACCCACTTGACGACTCTGCTCGGCGGCTTGAGGCGTATCGGGAAGAGACAGCGACGATACAGCAATCCGAGCGGCTGGCACGACTGGAGGAACTGGTCGAGCTCGCCAGGGACGGACTCTACATGATCGACGCTGACGCCCGATTCGCGTTCGTCACCGAGCGGTACGCCAGCATGCTCGGGTACGAACGCGAAGAACTCGTTGGCCGACACGCTGCAGCGGTCATGAGCGAAGGCGCACTGAGCCGGGGTCAGAAGGCAGTCGAGTCACTCCTGAACGATCCCGAGTGCGAGAGCACGATGCTCGACCAGGTTCACGAGACGAAAGGTGGCGACGAGATACAGCTCTCGATTCACTTCACGCTCATCACCGACGAAGACGGGTCCTACCAGGGACTCATGGGCGTCGCACGCGACGTGACCGAACGTCGGGCACGCGAGCAGGAGCTCGCACAGTACCAGTCCGTCTTCGAGACGGTGTCCGACCGGGTGTACGTCCTCGACGGTGACGGAAGGATTCGCCTGGCCAACGAGACGTTCGCCGCTCTCCTCGGCTCGACTCCCGAGCGTATCGAGGGACAGGACGCCGGAGCGGTGTTCGGTCCCGACGCGTACGCAAAGATTCAGTCAGTCGCTGACAACCTCCGGTCGAGTCCGAACGAACACGGCGAAGCAGAAATTACGCTCGAAGATAACGCCGGTAGACAGATACCGTGTGAAACATCCGTTTCGCTGTTACCCGACGACCAACACGAGGGAGGCTGTGTCGGCGTCGTCCGGGATATCTCCGAGCGCGTCCAGCGCGAACAGCAGGTTGCGGTACTGGACCGCGTGTTGCGCCACAACCTCCGTAACGACCTGACCGTGGTGCTCAGTCAGGCAGAACTGCTGGTCGACAGGCTGGACGACACCGAGAGCACGGAGATGGTCGAAACCATCCAGCAGCGGTGTGATCGGCTCATATCGTTCGCGGAGAAGGCGCGCCGCGCCCAACGCGTGCTCGACCACGCACTCACCGAGAGCACGGGTACAGTCGAAGTCGCCTCTATCGTCGACCGCGTGACCGGCCGCGTGCAGAGAGCCAACCCCGATGCGTCGGTGTCAGCCACTGTCTCACCTGGCGTTACCGCGGGAGTCTCTCAGACGGTAACTATCGCACTGACCGACCTCGTCAAAAACGCCGTCGAACACAACGACGCCGCCAAGCCGTGGGCGGAGGTCCGTGTCGCACAGACCTCGGCGGTGGTCGATATCACAGTCGCGGACGATGGCCCCGGCATCCCGGCCAACGAACTCGACGTGCTGATAAACGGGACGGAGACGCCGCTGCGGCACGGGAGCGGTATCGGGTTCTGGCTCGTGCACTGGATCGTGACCCAGATCGGCGGGAGCCTCTCTGTCGACGATCGGAGTCCGATCGGGAGCATCGTCAGGATGACGCTGCCGCTCGATGCGGAGACCGAGCACGGCAGAACCGACATCTAAAACACGGCGGGGACCGGTAGCTCAGCCATGGTAACGTCGAGTGCCCCCGGGAAAGTCTATCTGTTCGGGGAACACGCAGTCGTCTACGGTGAGCCGGCAGTGCCGTGTGCCATCGAACGGCGAGCGCGAGTGACCGTCGAGGCTCAGGACAACGGCATCCGGGTCCATGCCGGTGACCTCACGCTGGATGGATTCACCGTCGAGTACGACGGGACGAGCGGCCGGCCCGACGTGGACGTGTCGGACGACCTGGTCGACGCGGGAATGGGATACATCAACGAGGCGGTCGCACAGGCACAGGACGCCGCAGGCGTCGAGGACGTCGGCTTCGATATCAGTATCGAAAGCGAGATTCCACTGGGCGCGGGACTCGGCTCGTCGGCGGCCGTCGCCGTCGCGACTATCGACGCTGCAGCGCGGGAACTCGGTGTCGAACTGACACCGGTCGAGATTGCAGACCGGGCCTATCACGTCGAACACACCGTGCAGGACGGGGAGGCGTCCCGGGCGGACACGTTCTGTTCGGCGATGGGCGGTGCGGTCCGGGTCGAGGGCGACGACTGTCGGACTATCGACGCGCCGGACCTCCCCTTCGTCATCGGGTACGACGGCGGCGCGGGCGATACGGGCGCGCTCGTGGCGGGCGTGCGCCGACTCCGCGAGGACTACGGCTTCGCCGCCGACACCGTCAGCGCAATCGGTGACATCGTTCGCCGCGGTGAGGAGGCACTCGTTGACGACGACATCGAGGAACTCGGTCGGCTCATGAACTTCAATCACGGGCTGTTGGAGGCACTCGGCGTCTCCTCACGCTCCCTGGATGCGATGGTGTGGGCGGCCCGAGACGCGGGTGCACTCGGTGCGAAACTCACTGGTGCCGGGGGCGGTGGCTGTATCGTCGCCCTCGACGAGACGCCAGAAACGACAACGGCACTGGAGTACACGCCCGGCTGTGAACAAGCCTTCCGGGCCGAACTGGATAGCCAGGGCGTTCGCGTCGAAGAGCAATGACGACGATACTCAAACTCGGTGGCAGCGTCGTCACGGAGAAAGACCAGCAAGAGACTGTCGACGAAGCAATGCTCTCTACGGTCCTCGACATCTTCGCCGACCACTACGACCCAGGACAGTTCGTTGTGGTCCACGGTGGCGGGAGTTTCGGCCATCACCACGCGGCCAGACACGGCTACTCGAAGACAGACGGGACCCGTGACGCTACGGCCGTTACTGACGTCCACGGCGCGATGACGACCCTGAACGAGGCCGTCGTCGACGCCCTGCAAGCGCGTGGTGTGCCGGCGGTCCCGGTCAGTCCGCTGTCGCTGGCACACCGCGACGCCGGGGGCGAACTCTCGTTCCCAGCAGATACGATTACGACGACACTCGATGAAGGATTTCTCCCCGTCGTGCAGGCAGACCCAATCGTCCACGCGGACAGGGGTGCAACCATACTCAGCGGGGATGACATCGTGGTGTCGCTCGCCACGTCACTCGGTGCGAGCCGGGTGGGGCTGTGTTCGACGGTCCCCGGCGTGCTGGACAACGACGGTGCAGTCATCCCGGAAATCGAGTCCTACGGCGACGTTTCCCACGTCCTCGGCGAGAGCGAATCGACGGACGTGACCGGCGGAATGGCCGGGAAAGTGCGGACGCTGCTCGACCTGGAGGCACCAGCGGCGATTTTCGACCCCGACGACCTTGGGGGCTTTCTCGACGGAGAGTCGGTCGGTACTATCGTCCGTGGCGACCGGTGACCGACGGCCGCGGGCGGGCCACCCCGTAATATATTTGTGTCTTGTTGGCGATACAACCGCTATGACAGCAGTCCGTTCCGTCGATAGTTTCAAATACGGCGCACGGCTCTTCGCGTATCTCCTCGCGGTGTTGCTCGTCGGAGGCGGATTGCTCGGACTCGGCGGGGCAATCGGGTACAGCGACGCGCGGGCACTCCTGGACAGTGGAGGCTACAGCAGTACCGAACTGGCCGGCGGGGCAGTGCTCGCGGTCCTCGGTGCATTCGTTCTCCTGGCGGGGCTGTTCGGACTCGTCCACAAACTGATTGCCGACAGCGTGGCCGCCGGCCAACCTGTCAGACAGTCGATCGCCGACTCGTCGGCGGAGTCGGAAGACGAGACCGAGCAGCGCTCCGATTCGACGACCGACGACGGTACTGCAGAGCAAACCGGCCCGTCACCGGGTGAACAGGCGGCCAGAGAACACGGGACCACGCAGACTGTTCCGGCCGGCGACGCTGCGGAGCCGCCCGAACCACCGGCACCGACGCCGCCCGCGGAGGCAAGCGGACAGTCCGAGCAGCCGTCGACTGCAACGACGGCCGGGAGCGAGCCGTCGGCATCGCAGTCGACAACGTCGGCCCCGGAGCCAGTGGCGGAGTCTGACACCGACGAACCTGCGACGGATCGGGAGTCAGAGGGGGAATCAGACGACTGGGCAGCAGAACTGGAGTACCCGGCCCGGGAGACCCAATCGGAGCCGCCGACCACGGAGTCTGCCGAGGCGGATACGGGACCAGAGCCAGAGCCTGACCCGTCCACCAGAACAGTCGACACCGGCGAGACGCGCGACGAGCGCCCCGAGCAGCCGCGACCGGAGCCCTCACCCGAAGAGATAGCGTTCGGGACGAGTTCGGAATCCGACGACGAGCCAACCGACGAGTCCGAGGCAGACACCGAGAGTGAAACGTCGTCGGTCGAACCGGCGGGCAACCCGTCGGCAGGTGATCCGCTGGCGGACCCGGACGATAAGTAGTGCGTCCTCGCCTGGCGGCGCGAGCCAACCACCATAGTTTTTACCACGTCGTCTGTTAGAGTCAGGTAACCGAGCGTACGGCCGTCCGAGGCTCGCGGTGTGACGGCCGGCGGACGCGCCCTGTCGGGCCCCTCTCGTGAGGGCTGCCCGAGGGAAATGGCGCGTGCGAGGACGCGACCGGTGACGGACCGACAGTCGACCGGCCATCGTGGCGGCGATAACGGTGCGTCCCGGTAGTCTCGTAACCCCTGCCGGCCGGCCCGGTGTCTTGGGTGGCTTCCTCGGCGTGATACCATGGAAGTCGAAATTGCAACAATTGGCGGATACGAAGAGGTCGGCCGACAGATGACGGCCGTCCGTGCCGGAGACGACGTCGTCGTCTTCGACATGGGGCTGAACCTCTCGAAGGTACTGATTCACGACAACGTCGAAACCGAGCGGATGCACTCGCTGGATCTCATCGACATGGGTGCGATTCCGGACGACCGCGTCATGTCCGACCTCGAAGGCGACGTGAAGGCCATCGTGCCGACCCACGGTCACCTCGACCACATCGGTGCCATCTCGAAGCTGGCCCACCGCTACGACGCGCCCGTCGTCGCGACGCCCTTTACCATCGAACTGGTCAAACAGCAGATTCAGAGCGAGGAGAAGTTCGGCGTTCAGAACGACCTCATCAAGATGGATCCGGGCGAGACGATGTCCATCGGCGACCACAACGAACTCGAGTTCGTCAACGTCACCCACTCCATCATCGACGCGATCAACCCGGTCCTGCACACCCCCGAGGGAGCAGTCGTCTACGGACTGGACAAGCGGATGGACCACAACCCGGTCATCGGCGACCCGATCGACATGGAGCGGTTCCGCGAAATCGGCCGCGAGGGCGAGGGTGTCCTCTGTTACATCGAAGACTGTACGAACGCACAGAAGAAGGGACGGACACCGAGCGAATCGGTCGCCCGCGAACACCTCAGAGACGTCATCTACAGCCTGGAGGACTACGACGGCGGTATCGTCGCGACGACGTTCTCCTCACACATCGCCCGTGTGAGCAGCCTCGTCGAGTTTGCGAAGGATATCGGCCGCCAGCCGGTGTTGCTGGGCCGCTCGATGGAGAAGTACTCGGGCACCGCAGAGCGACTCGATTTCGTCGACTTCCCGGAGGACCTCGGGATGTACGGCCACCGGAAGTCCGTCGACCGCACGTTCAAGCGAATCATGAACGAGGGCAAGGAGAACTTCCTGCCCGTCGTGACCGGCCACCAGGGTGAACCGCGCGCGATGCTCACGCGGATGGGGCGCGGCGAGACGCCGTACGAACTGGACGCCGGTGACAAGGTCATCTTCTCGGCGCGAGTGATTCCGGAGCCGACCAACGAGGGACAGCGCTACCAGAGCGAGCGGCTGCTCGGCATGCAGGGAGCCCGCATCTACGACGACATCCACGTCTCCGGCCACCTCAACCGCGAGGGTCACTACGAGATGCTCGACGCACTCCAGCCCGAGCACGTCATCCCGGCCCACCAGGATATGGAAGGCTTTGCACCCTACGTCGACCTCGCGGAGGGGATGGGGTACAAGGTCGGCCGCGACCTGCACATCACACGAAACGGCAACATGATTTCACTGGTCGAGTGAGCAATGTCGGGACAGCAGGCGGTCGAAGCGGCTATCGCGACGCGACGCGGCGAGATCAACGACGCCCTCGACGAGGGACTCCCACTGCAAGAGCCCGAAGAGCTGTACGAGGCATCTCGCTACCTGCTGGAGGCTGGCGGCAAACGACTCCGCCCGACGATTCTCCTGCTGGTCGCAGAGTCACTCGCCGATATCGAACCCGAAGACGCGGATTACAGTTCGTTTCCCACGGCGGACGACGACCCCATCGACGTGATGGAGGCCGCCACCAGCGTCGAGATTATCCAGTCGTTTACGCTCATTCACGACGACATCATGGACGACGACGACGTCCGGCGCGGCGTCCCCGCCGTTCACCGGGAATACGGCCTCTCGACGGCGATTCTGGCGGGCGATACGCTCTACTCGAAAGCCTTCGAGAAGATGCTCGAAACCGGCGCACGCTCGGAACGGTCCGTCCAGGCCCTTTCTGAGCTGGCGACGACCTGTACGCGGATCTGTGAGGGACAGTCACTCGACATCAGCTTCGAGCGACGCGGTGCCGTCACGCCCGACGAGTACCTGGAGATGGTGGAACTGAAGACGGCGGTTCTGTACGCGGCATCCGCTGCGATTCCGGCGATGCTGCTCGGCTACGAGGAGGCGGTCGATCCGCTGTACGGCTACGGCCTCGACATCGGCCGAGCGTTCCAAATTCAGGACGATCTGCTCGATCTGACCACGCCCACCGAAAAGCTCGGAAAACAGCGCGGGAGCGATCTCGTCGAGAACAAACAGACGCTCATCACCGTCCACGCCCGCCGCAGCGGTGTCGACGTGGACAATCTCGTCGCGGCCGACAGCGTCGAAGACGTCACCGAGGCAGAGATCGACGAGGCAGTCGAGCGGCTCGAAGAGGCCGGGAGCATCCAGTTCGCCCGCGAGCAAGCGGAGGACCTGGTCCAGAGTGGGAAGGACAACCTCCAGACGCTCCCGGACAACGACGCACGGGACCTGCTCGAAGGGATTGCAGACTTCCTCATCGAGCGGACGTACTGATTATTTCTGCGGTGCGCTTTTATCCCTGCTGTCCAACGTGAGCGTATGCCAGCGGTCATTCTCTACGGCGGCAAAGGCGGCGTCGGCAAAACGACGTGTGCGGCTGCGACCGGATGGAGCAGCGCCGACAGCGACCAGGAGACACTCGTCGTCTCGACGGACCCCGCTCACTCGCTGGGTGACGTCTTCGAGACCGACGTAGGAAGTGACCCCACGCAGATCAAACCGTGTCTCTCTGCGGTCGAAGTCGATCCCGGCAAGGGGACAGCACAGTACGAAGCCCTGTTCGAGGCACTGGCCGATGACCTCGGCGGTGCCGGTATCGACCTGGACGAAGCGGGGCTCACAGACCTCTTTCGCTCTGGGCTGGTTCCCGGGAGCGACCAACTGGCCGCACTGACGACACTCGATAGCTACGCCGATGACGACCGGTACGACCGCGTCGTCTTCGACACGGCACCGACAGGCCACACGCTCAGATTGCTCGACCTCCCGCAGGCCGTCGGGACGGGCGTCGAAACGGCACTCTCGGTGCGCGAGCAGGTGTCCCGAAAGACCGACGCCGCGAAGACGATGCTTTTCGGGCCGTACGCAACGATGGGCGGTGACGACGAAGACGACCGGGCGTTTACCGACCTGCTCGACGAGATGGAACGAGTCGCAGCCTTGCTCCGGGACCCGGAACAGACGGAATTTCGCGTCGTCTGCCAACCGGAGCGCCTCGTTCTCGCCGAAACAGAGCGACTGGTCGAACGCCTCCGTGCTGCCGATGTACCGGTCGGGCATCTCGTCGTGAACCGCGTCCTCACCGATGTTAACGAGAATTGCGCTCGGTGTACCGCGCAGCGCGACAGCCAGCAGGACGTGCTGGCAGACATCGAGGCGGCGTTCGAAGAGACCGACATCATCGAACTACCGGACCTGACCGGTCGTGCGAGTGGAACGGCGGTCCTCGACGAGATCGCACCGATGCTTACTGACGCGTGACACCACCCAGCACTTATGCCGGTGTCACCCATCGAGCGGAGACATGAGCGAACTCGTCCGCGTCGACGTTGCCGAGGAGACGGCCACAATCACGCTGAACAATCCCGACGTTCGCAACGCACTCTCCGTCGAGATGTCCGAGCAACTCATCGCGGCCGTCGAGACGGTAGAAGACAGCGACGCGCGGTGTCTCGTCGTCCAGGGCTCGGGTGGGTACTTCTGTGCCGGCGGCGACATCAAGGCGATGGTCGAAGGCGTCTCGACCGACATGGATATCGAAAAACGCGTCGAGGAGTTCGGACTACCCATCAACCGCGCAGTGCAGGCGGTCTACGAGTGTCCGCTCCCGACGATAGCGAAAGTCGACGGTCCCGCGTTCGGTGCCGGCGGCGCACTCGCTATCGCGTGTGACGTGGTGCTGGCGAGCGAGCGGTCGAAGATTAGTTTCGGTTTCCGACAGGTCGGGCTGTCGGTGGACTCCGGGACCTCGTATCTGCTCCCCCGGCAGGTCGGTGAGAACGTCGCCAAAGAACTGGTCTTCACCGGCGAACTCGTCGATAGCGACCGGGGCGCGGAACTCGGCCTGTTCAACCGCGTCTTTCCCGATGAGGTGTTCGAACAGCGCACGCAAGAACTCGTCGACCACATCGCAACTGGCCCGACCGTGGCGTTGCGAGAGTCGAAACGGCTCATCGAGTCCGGAGCGGACCGAACCTTCGCGGAGAGTATCGAGGCAGAAGCCGACAGCCTGCAAGAGACACTCGGAACCGCGGACCACGCGGAAGGGGCACAGTCGTTCGTCGAACAGCGCGACCCTGTCTTCGAAGGGGAGTAGTAGATCTAGATGGATCCCTCCTTAGTGTGGATTCACCCACCCGGTTAAATTAACCCCAATTTACATTTCACCGTAAACCACATGTTGCGTCACACTGAACAGTTGGTAGAAACATGGACGATGCGCCAGATTGGGAATTCAGCGAACGTGACATCTGTATTCTCAAGGAGCTCTCGCGAGACCCGCAGTTGTCCTCGCGAAAACTCGCCGACAGGCTGGAGGAAAAGTACGACATCGACGTGTCACACGTCACTGTCAGCGAATCGGTCCGGAAGATGCGCGAGGAAGGGGTCTTCCGTGACGCGATTCTCATCAACGAGGCGTATTTCAACTTCACGCTCATGGAGTTCAAGTTCGACACCAGCGAGTACGCCGACCGATGGCGAGAGGCGATGGAGTTCATCCGCGATGACGAGCACACGCTGTTTTACTCCCTCTCGACCGGCACGTACCAGTGGAAAACGATCATGATGTTCCCCGGCCGCGAGGCGGAGTCCCGATGGGTCCACGAGTTCTACAAGGAGCACGGCGACGCGATCGATAGCCTCCGCAACCAGGCACTGCACAACGTCTTGAAATTCCGGACCGACCCAGGGCTGCTGGATACGTTGGAAGTAGAGTAGGGCAGCAAAGAGTACTCACCCGGCGAATGCACCGGGACGAACAGATGGCGCACGATGTCGCAGATTTTGACATGGGTTGCACATCGACCGAAGGACGGTATTCGGTCGAATGAGCACTGCTTTTCAAAATCTACTACAGTTTGCGCTCGGCGTCCTCGGCGAGTTCCTTCATTCGCTTGCCGACGCGGCCGGCGTCGGAGAACTCGTCTTCGCTCATCGCGTTTGCGAGCGCATTCCCGAGAACGAACACCGCGTGTTTGTGCTCGCTCTTGGACATGTGGACGTCCGACGGTGTGACGTCGAGTTCCTCGTAGGGGTCGAACAGCGTGCTGTCGACCTGTTCGAGGTTTCTGAAGTACTCCATGATAGTAACCATCTGTTCGTGGAGTTCGAGTAGTTCGTCTTTGTGCATACTACTAGTAATGGTTCGGTTCCGATTTAAGGGTTGTTTGGGAGTCGCTACCAGAATTCGGGGACCGTTGTCTCGCGCCGCGAGCGAGATCAGAAGACGTACTCGTCGTCGTGACCCATCATCCCGTCGTCTTCGAGTCCGCCGGGTTCGTCTTCGTCGTCGCTTGGGCCACTCGTTTTGTACGCCTTCAGCCCTGTCGAAAGGAGGTCCTCGATTGCTTCCTCGCGATTGAGGAACTCGCCCTGTTCGACTAGCTGGGCGATCTGCATCTCGAGATGTTCCGGAATCGTGATCTCTACCTTTGGCATCTCAACGGTGGGTGCTTCGACTGAGGGGTATTTAAACCTGACGGGGGTTGTTCAGAAACGCACAAAATCATCACCTGATTAGCTAAACTGA
The DNA here is from genome assembly GCF_037645885.1 of Salinibaculum salinum. NCBI lineage: Archaea > Methanobacteriati > Methanobacteriota > Halobacteria > Halobacteriales > Haloarculaceae > Salinibaculum > Salinibaculum salinum. The sequence goes on from NZ_JBBENW010000003.1 coordinate 80,828, forward strand.
ACTTGGTTCGAGTAGATATTTTCTTCCCAAATATCGTATATCTCTCGATATTCCGATAGAACAGCGGAATCGCGGAGTCCGACCCACCAACTCTGAGGAGAGCAGGCACGGCGTATAGTTAGGCTCAAACGTTGGGAATCCCTAAACGAGGTAGATGGAATCAGTGCGAGCCGACGGACAGGCGGTGCCAGTGTCGGAGGTCACCGGTGTCGTCAAGTCGTGTCCGGTCGAGCGCCCGTCCGTCCGGGCGATGCTCCAAGCCGTCGAGCGACCACGTTTCGCGTGGGGGAACGCTACCACGACACTCGTCGCCGGTGGTGCTGCCGCGACAATCGCTGCAGGCGGCAGAGAGCGATTTGCGGCCGTCAAAGACGCCGCGAACGGACTGTTCGACGACCTGCAGACGCCCGACGGGCTCCACGATGACGCACGGCCCCGCCTGTTCGGTGGCTTTGCGTTTCACGAGAACCACACCGACCCGGGTGGCGACGACATCTGGAGTGGCTATCCAGGAGCCCAGTTCGTTCTCCCGACAATACAGTTGACGATGACCACCGACGGCGCGTGGCTGACAGCCGCTGCGACCGGGGTCGACGCGGCCGACCGCGCCACGGAGACACTCGAGAAGTGGCAGGACCGACTCGTATCGTTGCCCGACCTCGCACCGACTGCCCCGCCGGGTATTACCAGCAGGAACCCCACGCCGTCCAAGAGCGGCTGGCGTGAACAGGTCCTGTCTGCGACCGATCAGGTCGACCGCGGGACGCTCCAGAAGGTCGTGCTCGCGCAGTCGCTGACCCTTTCGCTCGAACGAGACGTGGACGTGCCGGACGCGCTCACTCGGCTCAGTCAGACCTATCCCGGCTGTTTCCGGTTCCTGTTCGAACCGGCCGTCGGGAGTACCTTCTTCGGTGCGACTCCGGAACGGCTGGTGACTCTCGACGGACGGACCGTCCGGACGGAAGCACTCGCCGGTTCGACCGGGCGCGGCGAAACCGCCGCGGAGGACGAGTGGCTCGCCTCTCAACTTCGCGAGAGCGAGAAGGACGTTCACGAGCACGAGCTGGTCGCCGACGCGATTCGCGCCCAGTTGTCGCCCCTCGCCGCAGATATCACGACCGGGAGCCGGACCGTCCGCCAGCTCGACACCGTCCAGCATCTCCAGACGCCGATTCGTGCAGAACTGGCCGCAGACACACACATCCTCTCGCTGGTCGAAGCGTTGCACCCGACCCCGGCTGTCGGTGGACTGCCGCCGGACATCGCGCTCCGAACAATTCGGGAGACGGAAGCGTTCGACCGTGGCTGGTACGCAGCCCCGATCGGGTGGCTCGACGCCGACGGTGACGGGACGTTCGCCGTGGCCATCCGGTCGGCACTGGCCGGCGAGCGCTCCGCGACGCTCTTTGCCGGTGCAGGTATCGTCGCCGACAGCGACCCCGACGAGGAGTGGGACGAACTGCAACTGAAGTACGGTCCGATGCTCGACGAACTGGCATGACCGCGCCCAACCGAAACACGCTGTGGGCGCGGACGCTCGTCGGCGAACTCGCCGCTGCCGGGGTCGACTCGGTCTGTCTCTCACCGGGGAGTCGCTCGACACCGCTGACCGTGGCGTTCGCCGAGCATCCCGACATCGACGTATTCTCACACCTCGACGAACGGTCGAGTGCCTTCTTCGCGCTCGGGCGCGCCCGCCGAACCGGCGACGTGACGGCCGTCGTCTGTACGTCCGGTACTGCAGCGGCGAACTTTCACCCCGCAGTGCTGGAGGCGAGCGAGAGTCGCGTGCCACTTCTGCTGTTGACCGCGGACCGCCCGCCAGAACTGCAGGACAGCGGCGCGAACCAGACAACCCGGCAAGAGCACCTCTACGGCGACGCCGTCCGCTCCTACCGGACGCTCCCGGAGCCGGAAACCGAAGCACGGAAAGTCAGGTCGCTCCGGGTAAGCGCCGCTCGTGCCGTCCGTGATGCAACCGGGACACCGGCCGGACCGGTCCACCTGAACGTCCCGTTTCGGAAACCGCTCGAACCGACCGAGGTGGCCGGTGACATACCCGATGACTTCGAGAGGGACGCGCCGTTGGCGGCGTCTGGCCGCGACGGCCCGTTCGTCACGACGACGACCGGAACGTCGCGACTGGACGGGGTCGATGTAGACCGGTTTGCCACAGCTATCGAGACTGCCGAGCGGGGACTGCTCGTCTGTGGCCCATCGGAGGGACCGGACCCATCTCGGGAGGCGCTCCGAGCCTTCACCGAGGCGACCGGTTTTCCCGTGCTCGCGGACCCGCTTTCGGGCCATCGATTCGGCGAGAACGTCGCGTGGGCGTCGGTCTGTGGCGGGTACGACTCCTATCTCGCCGGCGTCGACTGGCCCGACCCCGACATCGTCGTTCGAACCGGATTCTCGCCGACGTCGAAGGTACTCCGGCAGTATCTCCGCGACGCGGACACGCGCCAACTCGTCGTCGATCCCGCCGGTGACTGGCCGGAAGCGGAGTTCACCGCAACGGACCACGTCGTCGCCGACCCGACGGCGGTTCTCTCTGACCTGGCAGCAACCGTCGACACAGACGGCAACCCGGGGTGGCGCGAGCGCTTCGAACGCGCGGAGGCGCGCTACTGGGACCTCGTCGAGGACGCCTGCGACGAGGAGTACTTCGAAGGGGCAGTCCTCCACGACGTGGCCGCGCACTGCCCGGACCCGACGACGCTGTTCGTCTCCAACAGCATGCCGGTCCGGGACCTCGACCGGTTCGGGCGGCCACAGACGGCAGCGATTTCGGCGTTCGGCAATCGCGGAGTCAGCGGCATCGACGGCGTCACCTCGACCGCACTGGGTGCGGGCAGCGCCACCGATGACCCGCTCGTGCTCGTCACCGGCGACATCGCCTACTACCACGACATGAACGGGTTGCTCGCGCTCGGCCGATGTGGCGTCGACGCAACTATCGTCCTCATCAACAACGACGGTGGCGGCATCTTCCACATCCTCCCTATCGAAGCGTTCGACCCGCCGTTCACCGAGCAGTTCAAAACGCCACACGGGCTCGACTTCGAAGCGACCGAGGACCTCTACGACCTCTCGTTCGAACGCGTTGACGGACGCGCCGAGTTCCTCGAGATATTCGACTCGTCGGTCGGCGACGGCAGTACGACCGTCATCGAACTCCAAACAGATGCCGACGCGAGCCACCGAATCCGGGAGCGACTCCACGAGCGCGTCTGCGAGGAGTTGTAAGAGCGAGGAAAAGAGCGCAAGTCAGGATTCGGATGCTTCTACGTCGTCGCCCAGCCGTGCATCGACGACACGATCCTCGTCGGGATCGATGAGTAGCCACACCTCGTCGTCGGCCATCTCCGCACGCGCCCGAGCGCGGAACTCGTCTTCGACGCTCGCCAGCGGGTCGCGCACGTCGTCGTCGGAGAGCGGTTTCTCGATGCGCAGAAGGAACTCTCGCGAGACGGGTTTGTCGACGCTGTCCTCGATGCCGTTCTTCTCGGAGTCGAGATACCCACACTCGGGACAGGCCCACCCGGAGACGACCTGCTGCAGTTCGGTCACGTAGATGACTTGCAGCGGGTGCTCACAGTCTGGACACGGCCTGTCGCTTTGCTCTATTGTCATTGGCGGCGCCGTTGTCGAGTCGATGGCTGCCACTGTCTCGAAAGTATCGCATCGGCTCTTGTGTCTGCTCAGCGTCTGACGGAGAGTTAAGAGCCAGAACTGGCAACTGTGTGGTAACACATCACAGCGAGTGATGGGAGGAACACAGATGGGAGTTCACAACCGGACACATCAGGGACAGCTACTGGCGAGCCAGCGACGGTCCGAATCGACGAACGATCAGCCGTCATGCGGATTCTGCGGCGGAGATGTCGCCGCCGATGGGGGCGGTGAACGGGTCGAGCACGTACTTCCGGCCGACGGCGGCCGTGACGACCGGACCGAGCAATACTGCAGTCCGAGTTGTTTCGTGCGGCAGATGGAGCGCGTCGCGAGTATCGAGTGAGCTTCGGGCGTCTCACGTTTCGGAAATCGCCGCAACGATTAAGTATGGTAGGCAATAACACTCACATGAAGCCCTGGTGAGCGGGGCTTCCGGCGGGAATGACCGCCGACCGTTACGGTCAATTGGCACCGCAGTCCAGGAAACGCGCCCGGTGTATGTCCGGCCGGCTACACCGCGGCACTTTTGCGGTCGATTCTTTCGAGAGAACCGTTTAACACGGCCCAGCCCCAGCCATCGGTATGGGGCGGCACGGGACGTTGCCGGTCGCTATCGAGGAGCGCGAGCGAGTGGTCTGTCACGTCGACATGGACTGTTTTTACGCCGCTTGTGAGCGCCTCCGCGAGCCGCCACTGCGGGGCGAACCGCTTGTCGTCGGGATGGGCTACGAGGCCGACGAGCCCCACGGTGCCGTCGCCACGGCTAGCTACGAGGCCCGCGAGTTCGGCGTCGAGTCAGCGCAGGCGATCTCCGAGGCGCTCGAGAAGCTCCCCCGAAAGGTCGAAGCAGCAAAAGACCCCGACCTCGCTGTCGAGGAAGCGGGCTTCTATCGCCCGGTCGACCTGGACTTCTACAAATCCGTCGCCGCGGAGGTAAAGGAGATTCTCCACGACGAGGCCGACCGGGTCAGAGAGGTCAGCATCGACGAGGCCTACCTGGACGTGACCGACCGCATCGACTGGGACGAGGACCTGCATTCGTTCGGCCACTCGCTCAAATCGCGCATTGACGAGGAGGTCGGCGTCACTGCCAGTATCGGCATCGCCCCTGCGATGACCAGCGACCACGACAAACCGGACGGACTTGTCGTCGTGGAACCCGGCGATGTCCGGGAGTTCCTGGCACCACTGCCGGTCGAAGAAGTCCACGGCGTCGGCCCGGTCACGGCGAACGAGTTCCGGGAGATGGGTATCGAGACGGCCGGTGACCTCGCTGGCGCGGACGCGGCGCGTATCGAGGAGCGATTCGGCGAGCGCGGACTGGAGGTCCATCGGTTCGCTCGCGGCGAGGACAGCCGACCCGTCGAACCGAAGGGGAAGCCGAAGAGTCTCAACCGCGAATCCGCGTTCACCGACCCGACTGCAGAGACGGAGACGAAGCGCGAGCGGGTCCGCGCGCTTGCGGGCGATGTCGCAGAGCGAGCCCAGCAGGAGGGAGCACTCTACCAGACCATCGGAATCAAAGTCGTGACGCCACCGTTCGACGTACACACCCGCGCTCGATCGCTGCCGGGACCGGTCGAAGACGCCGCCCTCGTCGAAGAGGTCGCACTGGAGTTGTTGACGGAGTTCGCCGACGACCGCGTCCGCAAGCTCGGTGTTCGCGTCTCGAATCTCCAGTTCACCGAGGAAGACCAGTCGAGTCTCGACGGCTGGGAAAACAACACAGGTGAGAGTGGTGGCGACGACACCGACGACACCAATGAAAACCCCGGGGCACCCGACGAGACGGACTCTGTGGACGCTTCCGGTAGCCACCAGTCGAGGAATACCGACGGGCAACAGTCGCTGTGGGATTTCGAGTAGTCCGGCCGAACACGTCGGTCACACTGAACTCGCGTATCGGAGGTGTCTTGTAGCAACGCCGGAAAGAGTCAGGTAGACGGCACGGTCAGCCGGTACCTTTCAGCCCGCGTTTCGACGTGTGGTGATTGCCGGCTGACCTACACCGTCTCTTCAATAACCGCGAGCAGCAGCTATCGTTGTCTGTGTAGGATACTATCCGGTCAGCGGCGGGTACGGCCGTCAGTTTGCCAGACGCAGTTTCAATCCAGCCCGCTTTCGAGATTGTTCAAGAGTTTGCCGACCAGCAGACCCAGTCGCGGAGAAATGTCGTCGTCAGCCGGTGTTTCCGCGGGTTGGGCTGCGAGCGTCTCGACGAACCGCTCGGAGTGGGTCATCGCTCGCAGCATGTCCACGACGTCGACGGTCAGTCCTTCGTCGGAGGTGTCCATCTCCGGATGACGCTCGCGTTCCTCGTCGGAGTAGACGATAGTCCAGGACGGACCGCCGACAGTGGCGACAGCGTCGTCGACGGTACCGACTTCCAGTGGGCCATCGGCCGTCCCGACGTAAATCGTGCCGTCTTCGACGGTAGTTTCGTAGCGAGCCATGCCAGTCAGCACCGTGAGAAACGTGTTCGATGGCGAGGGACTAAACTGCGGGGGTCACCCGTCGGTAGCCCGCCAGAGATACAGCGACGCGTACGACCGGTACGGCCGCCACTCGTTCGCTCGCTCGCGCATCTCCGCCCGCGTAAGGTCAGCATCGACGACAGCCTGCATCCCCTGTCGAATGCCGAGGTCCTCGACGGGGAACACGTCCGGGCGACCCAGACAAAAGAGGAGGAACATCTTCGCGGTCCAGAGGCCGACACCGTGGATGTCGGTAAGTTCGGCGATGACCGCATCGTCGGAGTGATCGGCGAAGTACGCGCGGTCGTACTCGCGCTCGGCAAAGTGGTCGGCGACTGCCTTCACGTACTCGACTTTCGCCGCCGACAATCCGGCCTCCCGAAGGACGTCGGCGTCTGCAGCGCGAACGGTGGCTGGTGTGACATCGACGCGCTCGAACAGGCGCTCCCGAATCGCCGCTGCAGCGTCCATCGACACCTGCTGGCGGATGATGGAAACGACAAAGCGCTCGAAGATGTCGTCTGCCGGAGACAGGTCGAGCGGGCCGTGTTGCTCGACGAGCGGTGCGAGCGCGGGGTCAGTTCGCAAGTGGGCAACAGCCTCGCGGGACACGGCAGTCGCTACCGGGGCAGGCAGTTTGAGAACGTCGGTTCGAACCCGGGGACCGGGCACGCGATGGAGGGCCGAAGTGGCCGGGGAAGTCAGGGGGACACGTTCAGGGGACAGTGCGTCAGCAGGGAACTACGCTGGCCACCAGGGCAGTGTGGGGTGTCGAGAGTCCCCCGACAGGACGACTGGGGTCCCAGTCGGGGTCGAACCAGCTACCTCCGTCGGCGCGGGTTGGCTCCGTCGACGGCGATAGCGATGGCGCCAGTGCGATGGCAACCAGCCATCCGCGGGGGAGTCCGTCCATCGCAGTTTGACGTAGAACACTGTACATAAAGAGACCCAACGAGCAGTTTCTGGACGGACGAATCTGGGAAAGTTTTATATATTATGTTCAGATCCAGAGCCGCGACCAGTAGCCACTTATCCGGGAAGCGCGGAGACCGGCGCATGCGCATAGCCGACCGGCAGACCGTCGAGGGCGGTCGCGAGCGGGTGACGCTCGTCCCCGAGAGCCTCGACGACCTCTGGCATCTCTCGCACGTCATCGAGCCGGGCGACCGCGTCGCCGGCGACACCACGCGCCGTATCCAGCGCAACGACGACCAGCTCCGAGACACGGGCGGGGAGCGCGAGCACCTCTGGCTCGCGCTCGACGTCGAAGACGTGGAGTTCGCGAAGTTCGCGAACCGACTCCGCGTCGGCGGGACCATCACCGACTGCTCGCGCGAGGACCAGCTCGGCCTTCACCACACTATCAACGTCGAGGAGCGCGAGGAGCTCACCGTCGAAAAAAACTGGAAACCGGACCAGATGGAACGAATCGAGGACGCCGTCGAAGCGACGGAGAACGCAGACGTGGCCATCGCCACCGTCGAAGAGGGCGAAGCCCACGTACACACCGTCGCTCAGTACGGCGTCGAAGAGCGCGCGACGATTACCGCACCGACAGGCAAGGGCGACTACGCCCGCCCGCGTTCGGAACTCTTCGCCGAGCTGACTGACGTACTCAAACGCCTCGACGTGGAGGCGATTATCCTCGCCGGCCCCGGGTTCACCAAACAGGATGCCCTCGACTACATCGAGGAGCACACACAGGAATTGAGCGAGAAGATTACGACCGTCGACACGAGCAGCGTCGGTGACCGCGGTGTCCACGAAGTGCTCAAACGCGGCGCGGTCGACGAAGTCCAAAAGGAGACCCGCATCGCCGAGGAGTCCGAACTCATCGACGAACTCACCGAGCGTATCGCCGAGGGGGCGAAGGTGGCCTACGGTCCCGAGCAGGTGGCGAAGGCGGCCGACTACGGGGCTATCGAACAGTTACTCGTTCTCGACGACAGACTCCGGGAAGAACGCGGCGGGGACGGCGACTGGGATATCGATGTCGACCGCGTCATCGAAACGGCCGAACAGAAAGGCGGCGAAATCACCGTCTTCTCCGGGGAGTTCGCCCCGGGCCAGCAACTCCGGAATCTCGGCGGCATAGCGGCCCTGTTGCGCTACAGATTGGAGTGAATCCGTCGCCGGACTGTCCGCGGTGCCAGTTCGAATATCGACAGCCGAAGTCGGCGAAACGATTTTTACTGCTGCCACCTTCCATTCGCCAGTTGGGTTTCGAACGGATATATAATGTCATCTGATGAACAGTCTAGCGGGAGGCAGGACAATCCCGAAACCGCCCGGACAGTCGGGCAACTTGTCAAGTACAGCAGGGAGGTAAATCAGAGTAAGACGGTCGACGAGGTCGGGACCTACGCACTGGAAGCAACCGTTCACGTAATGGACGGACACCCGTCACCGACGGTGACGGAGGTCCACCAGGGGGAGCTCCGCGTTCTCGAGAGCATGTCACCGCAACTGGAGTCAGGCAGTGAGGCCGCCGCTATTGCACGGCATACCTACGAGACCGGGCAGACAGTCATCCTGCCGGGTGCATCGACGAGCGTCAATTACACGACCGAGGATACGGTCGTCGTCAGCGCTGTCGACTTCGGTATCGACGAACCCACCGACGACCTGACTATCGCCGCCCCCAGCGTCTACAGCGACGAGATGGGTGAGATTGGTACCATCATGACCGCACGATGGAGCACGCTCGCCAGCGTCGAGGAACACCACGTCAAGCCACTGGAGTACCTGGCCGATCACGTCGCGACGGCGCTCAACAACATCCGGTCGCGCGAGCGACTCGAACGGGCGCGCAACGACCTCGAGAAGCGAAAGGAGATGATAGAGGTCTACGACCGCCTGCTCCGCCACGACCTCGGCAACGACCTGCAGGTCATCTCCGGGTTTTCAGACGCGCTACTCAATCTGGTCGATGACGACGACCGAACCACCGAGTACGCCGAGAAAATTCACCGGACAGCAAACGAGGCGGCAGACCTGGTCGACCGGGTCGGTGACCTCGTCAAGACGCTCGAACAGGACGGCGAACTGCAGTCGCGGGCTCTCGAACCAATCCTCTCCGATGTGGTCGACACCGTCGACACGAAGTTCGAACACCTCTCCATCGAATACGACCCCGCCGACTTCGACTACCAGGTCTTCGCTGGCGACCTCTTAGATTCGATTTTCACGAACATCCTCTCGAACGCCGCGGTCCACAACGACGACGAGATCACCGTCGAAGTGTACGCCGAAGAACCGACGCCGGACACGGTCGTCGTCGGATTCGCCGACGACGGGAAAGGAATCGCCGAGGAAGTGCGGGACGAAATCTTCCAGATGGGGAAAAAAGGCCCCGAGAGCGAGGGGACGGGCCTCGGAATGGGGTTGACCCGCGCTCTGACGGAGTCGTACGGCGGGACGGTCGATGTCCGCGACAGCGACCAGGGCGGTGCGGACTTCCGCGTCAGGCTCGACCGGGCCTGACGGTCAGTTCTCCGAAACGTCGACAGAGAGTTCGTCGCGTGCGATGCGAACGTCGCCATCGTAGTAATTGCCCAGTGAGGAGAGCATCTCCTCGTGTTTGCCGTCGGTGTGCGGGTAGAGGTGAGTCAGGTAGACACGGCCGAGAGCGGCGTCGGCCTCGTCCAGTGTCCGTCCCAATTGCTCCGGTGTCGGATGGTTCGACACGTCGACTTCGTCGGGGAACGAGCAGTCGTGGACGAAGACCGCAGAGCCGTCAGCGAACTCGACGAGGTCCGCAAACGCCTCGCTGTCGGCGCTGAACGTGATAGGGCCTGCCTCGTCCGGCGACTCGAAGCGGTAGGCCAGACAGTACATCGAGTGACGCGTCTCCATGGCGGCTACCTCGAAGCCCGCAATTTCGTGTGGGTCCGACTGCGGTGTGGGTTCGATGTCGCGGACTGTGAGGTCGAGTCGGTCCTGCATGTACTCGTGGGCATCGAGCAATTTTGTGACCAGCGATTCGGTTCCGTCGGGACCGAGAACGGTCAGTTCCGTTTCGCCGGCCAGCCAGCGTGCCTTCATTAGCGGCATCAGGTCTGAGACGTGGTCGAGGTGGTGGTGTGTCAACAGAATGGTATCGGCGCCCTCGTAGCCCGTCTGCGTCCGCGCGAGGCCGTGGAGTGCGCCACTGCCACAGTCGATCATGAGCGTCTTATCGGCAGTCTCCAGCAAGAGACCAGTCTGGAATCGCTCACCGGTTGGCATCGCGCTCCCCGTCCCGAGAAACGTGAGTCGCATATCTGGCCACAGGTGGGTGTGACTGAAATGACTGTCTCCTGGCCGACTGGTCGTGAGTGCCGAGGCTATCGTCCGAACAATGATATGCTCGGACGCCGGAGCACCACTAACAGCCGTCTATGTCACAGCGGAGCTACAACCACGCGCGTGTTCAAGAGTATTGGCAATACGTCTGGGACCGGGAGGACGCCTACGAACTGGCCGACGATGCCACGGATCCGACGTACGTTCTGGGAATGTTCCCATACACGTCGGGCAATCTTCACATGGGCCATGTCCGCAACTACGCGATTACGGACGCCTACGCCCGGTATCGACGGATGAACGGCGACGACGTGCTCCACCCGATGGGGTGGGACTCTTTTGGCCTGCCCGCCGAAAACGCCGCCTACGAGCGGTACACCGACCCGGAGTCCTGGACGCAAGCCTGCATCGCGCAGATGCGCGAGGAGATGGAGGACATGGGCTTTGGCTACGACTGGTCCCGCGAGATAACGACCTACAAGCCGGAGTACTACCGCTGGAACCAGTACTTCTTCCGGGAGTTCTACGAGGAGGGACTCGTCGAGTACGAGGGTGCGACAGTCAACTGGTGTCCCGACTGCGAGACGGTGCTGGCGGACGCGCAGGTCGTCGAAGGCGACCACGATGGGGCAACCGAGAACGTGTGCTGGCGGTGTGAGACACCGGTCACGCAGCGCGAACTCGACCAGTGGTTCTTTACCATTACCGACTACGCAGAGGAGTTGCTCGACGGACTGGACGACCTCGAGGAGTGGCCCGAGAGCGTCAAGGAGATTCAACGCAACTGGATCGGCAAACGCGAGGGTGCGTCGGTGTCTTTCGATATTCCGGAGTACAGCCAGGTGGACGCGTTCACGACGCGTCTCGACACAATCTGTGGTGCTTCCTACGTCGCCCTCTCGCCCGGTCACGACCTGGCCGAAACGCTGGCTGCCGACGACGAGACAGTCGCCGAGTACGTCGATGCCAGCACCGAGAACGGCGGGATGTCGGGTGTCGAAACCGACGCCGTTGCAGTCAATCCTGTGACTGGCGAGGAACTCCCGGTCTACGTCGCCGAGTACGTTCTGGACGACGTGGGGACGGGTGCGGTCATGGGTGTGCCGGCGCATAACGAGCGCGACCACACGTTCGCGCTCGAACACGACTTGCCGCTCAAGCAGGTTGTCGAGCCAGTCGACGGCTCCGCCGACGAGTTGCCGGGCAGCCCCTACACCGATGAGGGGATGTTGACTGACAGCGGCGAGTACAATGGACTGGCGAGTTCGGCCGCACGCGAGCGGATGCTTGCTGACATTGACGCCGCCGAGACCGACGTAACCTACCGCCTTCGGGACTGGCTCATCTCCCGGCAGCGCTACTGGGGGACGCCGATTCCGGTCGTCCACTGCGAGGAGTGTGGCCCGGTGCTGGTGCCCGAAGAGGACCTCCCTGTCGAACTCCCGGAGTTCGTCCAGACGACGGGGAATCCCCTGGCACAGATCGAGTCGTTCGTCAAGACGGAGTGTCCTGAGTGCGGTGCACCCGCGAAACGGGAGACCGACACGATGGACACGTTCGTCGACTCCTCGTGGTACTTCCTGCGATATCTCTCACCGAATCTCGACACGGCACCGTTCGACTCGGACCGGGCCAACGACTGGCTCCCGGTCGACGCCTACGTCGGCGGCGAGGAACACGCCGTCCTCCACCTACTCTACATTCGCTTCTTTGCCCGAGCGCTTGCTGATATCGGACTGTTAGACCTGCGCGAACCGGTCCAGCAACTCATCAACCAGGGGACGGTGCTGTACGACGGTGAGAAGATGTCCAAAACGAAGGGCAACGTCGTCAATCCCCACGAATACGGCGCGGAGACGACGCGCCTGTTCGTGCTGTCGGCGGCCCACCCAGAACAGGACTTCGAGTGGACCGCCCGCGAGGTCAGCAGTTCCTACGACCTCCAGCAGACGCTGTTCGAGATGGTCCAGTCCGTTACGAACGGCGCCGAGACGCGCGAGGACCGAGAGTCACACGACGAGTACGTCGCCCGCGAAATCGACCGTACCGTCGCGGCCGCAGGCGACGACTACGACCGCTTCCGGTTCCATCAGGCGGTCACTGAGATTCGGGCGCTCGCACAGCTGCTCCGCCAGTACCAGGAGTTCGACACCCCCAACGAGGCAGTGTATCGCCGCGGGCTGCGGGTGCTGACCCGTCTCGTCGCCCCGCTCACCCCCTATCTCGGCGAGGAACTGTGGAACATGCTCCGCGGTGACGGACTCGTTGCCCACGCCGACTGGCCCGAGCCCGAACATCCGGTCGACGCGTACGACATCGAGCGACGACTGGTCCGAAATCTCCGCGCGGACGTTCGCGACATCTTCGACGTGGCTAACATCGACGACGCCGAGGAAATCGAAGTCGTCGTCGCTCCGGAGTGGAAGTTCCGCGCCTACGACATCGCCCGCGCGGCCGACGAGAGTGATGCGCTCGTAGGCAAGATTATGACCGACGAGGACATCCAGTCCCACGGCAGTCAGGCCCAGTCCTATGCGGAGGATCTGCAGAACCGGCGCAAGCAGTTAGAGCCGACGCTCTCGCGCGACGAAGAGTTCGACCTGCTCGACCGTGCGGCGTGGCTCTTGCGCGACGAGTTCGGGGCCGCCGTCTCGGTCAGGCAGGCGGAGGCTGACGACGAGCGTGCGAGCAAATCCCGACCCGGCAAGCCGGCGGTACACATTCGCTAACGGGAACGAAGTGAGCGACTGCGATAGCTGGCGGGCGGAAACCGTGGTCAGTCTTTTTGAACTATCGCCACGAACACACTCAGTATGCACGATCCACCTGAAGTTGGCGAACTCGTCCCTCCAGAGCGGACACTGCTCGGTCCCGGCCCCAGTAACGTCCACCCGCGCGTGCTGCGCGCGATGGCGACGCCGCTGGTCGGGTATCTGGACGACTACTACGTCGAGGTGATGGACGACGTACAGGACCTCCTGCGATACGTCTTCCAGACAGACAACGAGTACACGTTTGCGGTCAGCGGCACCGGTACAGCCGGAATGGAGACGGCCTTTACCAACCTCGTCGAACCCGGCGAAACGGTTCTCGTTCCGACGAACGGCTACTTCGGCAACCGAATGGGACAGGTGGCAGAGCGTGCTGGCGCAGAAATCGTGACCGTCGACGCACCATGGGGCGAACCGCTCGACCCAGCAGACGTTCGGACTGCCTTCGAGCGCCACCAGCCCACCGTCTTCGGGTTCGTCCACGGCGAAACCAGCACGGGCGTGCGCCAGCCGGCCGTCTCGGAACTGGCCGACATCGCACACGACCACGATGCGTACATCGTCGCCGACACCGTCGCCTCGCTCGGCGGCAACAAGTTCCGCACCGACGAGTGGGGGCTGGACGTGGTGTACACCGGCTCGCAGAAGTGTCTCTCCGCGCCACCAGGAGTGAGCCCGATTACGTTCAGCGACCGCGCCGTCGAGAAGATACGAAACAGAGACACACAGCCCCGGTCGTGGTATCTCGACCTCGATGGCGTCTGGGAGTACTGGGGCGACGAACGGAACTACCATCACACCGGCCCCGTCTCGACGAACTACGCACTCCGCGAGGCGCTGCGACTGGTTGCCGAGGAAGGTATCGAGAACGTCTGGGAGCGACACCAGCACGTCGCCGGCGCAATCAAAGCGGGCGTCGAGGCGATGGGTGCGCCGCTGGCCGTCGCCGAGGACCACTGGCTGCCCTCGCTCAACGCCGTCTCCGTTCCCGACGGCGTCGACGACGGGACTGTCACGCAGCGACTGATGGACGAGTACGGCATCGAGATCGTCAGCGGCCTCGGCGCGCTGGAAGGAGACATCTTCCGCGTGGGCTGTATGGGTCAGTCCGCAAAGCCCGAAAACGCGCTCTACTTCGTCACTGCCTTCGCCGAAGTGCTGGCCGACGAAGGCGCGGATGTCGACCCCGATGCCGGCATCGCGGCGACGCGACGCGCCCTCTCGAACTGACGCTCGGCGTGACAGGTCCCTCTTTCTCCCGAAACGATTGCGGGATGGCAGTATATTTCCTCACTTCACCGTTCGAAATGTACCGGGTAATGCCCATATTGTTAGATTTTCGAAAGGACTTTGATGAATGGTATCACTACACAGTCAGCAGGGGAACAAGAAATGTTACTCAGACAGCGGTGCACGACCTGCGGGGAGACAGTCTCGGAGGCGGACCTCGTCCAGTGTGATATCTGCGGGGAGCATCTGCACGCAAAGTGTGAGGCCTTCGAAACGAAATACGAATGCCCGACGTGTAGCGACGAACTCTGGATCGGTGCAGTCGAGTTCTAAGGTACTCTCGGAACGGATTTCACTTTCACCCTCCGCTCCAAACCCACAAGAGGGTACAGTCCCGAAAGGGAGACGAAATGGGAGGACGTGACCTGCTCGCCCAGCAGGACGTGGATTTTACCCCGGGCTCGGTCGAGATCGACGACGGCGATGTACTCGACCTGCTGGAGCCTGCGGTCCGTGAGTGGTGGGTCGAGGAGTTCGGATCGTTCGTTCCCAACAACGGCGGGTTCTTTACGCCGCCACAGAAGGAGGCGATACCGCTCATCCACGAGCGCGAGAACGCACTCATCTGTGCACCGACGGGCAGCGGCAAGACGCTGGCCTCCTTTACCGGCATCATCAACGAACTGTTTCGCCGCGACCGCGAACAGGAGTTGGAAAACAGCATCTACTGTCTGTACATCTCCCCACTCAAATCGCTGGCCAACGACATCCACCGGAATCTGGAAGTGCCTCTCGATGGAATCACTGAAAACCTCGACGAGCGCGGCGAAGACGTGGAGTTGCGCCACGCGATTCGCCACGGCGACACCAGCGATAGCGAACGGCAGGCGATGCTGGAGGAAACGCCGCATATCCTGAACACGACGCCGGAGACGCTGGCTATCCTGCTCAACTCCCCGAAGTTCAAGCAGAAGTTAGAGACCGTCGAGTACGTCGTCGTCGACGAGATTCACAGCCTCGCGGAGAACAAACGCGGCACGCATCTCTCGGTGTCGCTCGAACGCCTGGAGGCGATGGCCGAGGGTTCGCCCACACGCATCGGCTGTTCGGCGACGGTCGAACCACTCTCGACGATGGGCGAATTTCTGGTCGGACAGGACGAACCCGGCGGCGACCCGCGCGAGTACCAACTCGTCGATACGCGGTTCGTTCGCGACTTCGACATGGAACTGACCTGTCCGACCGACGACCTGATTCACACCCCCGGAGACACCGTCAACGAGCGATTCTATCAACAACTACACGACCTAATCGGCGAGCACACGAACACGCTCGTGTTCACGAACACCCGCTCGGGTGCCGAGCGCGTCCTCCACAACCTCCGGGAACGCTACGACGACTACGACGAGGCCAATTCGGGCTGTCACCACGGCAGTCTCTCGAAGGACCGCCGGCAAGACATCGAGGGGCAACTCAAAGCCGGCACGCTGGACGTGGTGACCTCCTCGACGTCACTGGAACTAGGCATCGACATGCCACACATCGACCTCGTCGTGCAGGTGGGTTCACCCAAATCCGTCGCCTCGCTGCTCCAGCGCGTCGGGCGGGCGGGTCACCAGCTCGGCGAGACGGTCACCGGGCGCGTCGTCGCGCTGGACCGCGACGAACTCGTCGAGTGCGCGGTCATGCTCAAAAAGGCCGAAGCGGGATTCGTCGACCGAGTATTCGTCCCCGAGAACGCACAGGACGTGGCCGCCCAGCACGTCTACGGCATGGCAATCAACGGACCGCGACCGGAACAGGAAATCGTCGACATCCTCCGGCGAGCCTACCCCTACCGGAACTACGGCGACGACGACCTGGCACAACTGTTCCGCTATCTCACCGCAGACTACGACGGAATGGAGGAGAAGAACGTCTACGCGAAGATCTGGCGTGATACGAACGACCCGCCCGACGGGGAGCACCACTACGAGGAGTATCCAGTTGGGAAACAACTCATCGGAAAGCGTGGCCGCCTCGCCCGAGTTATCTACATGACCAACATCGGGACGATTCCGGATTCGTTCACCTGCGATGTCTACACCCGCAGCAACAAGGACTGGGTCGGGCAACTGGACGAATCGTATCTCGATACGCTCGACAGTGGCGACGTATTCGTCCTGGGCGGCGACAACTTCGAGTTCCGGTACCGACGGGGTTCGAAGGTCTACGTCGACCGGACGGCTGCGCGCCCGACCGTCCCGTCGTGGTTCTCCGAACGGCTCCCGCTCTCCTACGACCTGGGTCAGGAGATTCTCCAGTTCCAGCGGGAACTCTGTGAGCGACTCGCCAGCGGCGGCCGTTCGGAGGTGCGCGTCTGGCTTCGACAGTTCCCCCTCGACGAGAACAGCGTCCAGGCCATTACGCGGATGTTCGACCAGCAGGTCCGCTACGCCGGAATCGAGAGCGTCGCGACCGACAGCCGCCTGATCATCGAGGAGGAACTGGACCACGATGAGTACGAGCGCCACTACTACGTCCACTCCAACTACGGCCGACGGTTCAACGACGGGCTCTCCCGGTTGCTGGCCTCCCACTGCGCGCAACAGGCAAACGCCAACGTGAAAGTTGCTGTCGCAGACCACGGCTTTACGCTCTCGCTCCCGCTCAATCGGAAGGTCGACATCGCCGGTATCGTCGCGGATGTCGATCCAGACGAGGTGCGGGCGGACCTCCGGGCGAGTCTCGACGGAACGGACCTGCTGGAGCGGTACTTCCGAATCAACGCTACGCGGGCGCTGATGATTCTCAAACGCTACAAGGGCCACGAGAAGTCGGCCAGCCAGCAGCAGGTAAGCAGCGACATGCTGCTCGGATTCGCACACGACCTGGACGAATTTGCTGTCATCGAAGAGACCTACCGCGAGATTCTGGAAGACAAGCTCAACGTCGCCGGTATCGAGTCGGTGTTGTCCGATATCACAGCCAACGACATCGAAGTCGTCCTGAAGCGTGTGGACTCGCCGACGCCGCGGGCGTTCGGGCTGGCGACGCTGATGGCGAGTGACGTAGTGCTGGCCGAGGACGAATCCGCGGTCCTACAGGAGTTC
This sequence comes from Salinibaculum salinum, assembly GCF_037645885.1. NCBI lineage: Archaea > Methanobacteriati > Methanobacteriota > Halobacteria > Halobacteriales > Haloarculaceae > Salinibaculum > Salinibaculum salinum. Next base: position 98,354 of record NZ_JBBENW010000003.1, read on the forward strand.
CACGAGCGCGTGCTCTCGGAGATTGAAGGCGAGACCATCACCGACGAGGAAGCCGCCGAGACGGATTGAAGCTGTCGTCTGTCCCGTCTTCACGCTATCCACGACTGCTGGGACAGACAGCAACTGTACGAAGCGCGACAAAGAACCACCACGGGTCGGGGTCGCGGACCCGGATGGTTTTATATCGCGACGGACCACGATTTCGTGTAATGGCGTCGCCCGAGTCGCTCGATGTCGACGACGTGTCACCGCGGGCCTGGCGGCTCCTCCGGGTCGCTGCGGGGTACGGCCAACGCGATGTCGAGGCGGAAGTCGACGATGTCCAGCAGGCGCACGTTTCGATGCTCGAATCCGGAGCCAGAGCGCTCTCACCTGCACGGCGGCGTGAACTCCTCGAGCTCTACGTCGCCGAGTTGACCGACGACCAGGTTCGCGTTCTGGTCGATTACTTCTGATACTGTCGGCCGTCCACGCCAGATACCAGGCCGCGTGACACGATACCGTGCACCCAGTTGGGTGCTATTCGAAGTATTAATCAGTACAATACGGTAAACAGCCGTGTATAGATGATACAACTCGGAAAATCGCAGGCTCAGAGGCGACTGCTGGCGTTTGCCGTTGCGGTAGTCGGAACGGCACTCATCGCGTTCGCGCCGACGCCCGAGGGACTCTCGCTACGAGGGCAGTACGCGTTTGCAACGATGTTCTTCGCTGGTTTCCTATGGGTCACCGGGTCACTCCCGCTGGCCGTCACCGCGCTCTCGATTCCAATCTTGCTCACTGGATTCGGCGTCTACGGAGACATGGACGCCGCGCTCAGAGGGTTCGCGGACCACATCATCTTCCTGTTTATCGCCGGGTTCATGCTGGCGAACGCGCTCCAGAAGTACGATATCGACCGCCGCATCGCCCTCCGGATGATGGTGGCGATGGGGTCGTCACCGCGGCGACTCGTTCTCGCGGTGATGCTCGCCACCGCGTTCCTCTCGATGTGGGTCTCGAACACGGCGACTGCAGCGATGATGCTGCCTATCGCGCTTGGCGTCCTCGCACAGGTCGTCGGCCGCGAACGGATTTCCGCACCGGATGCCGACCCCAGTGAGGACATCGAAGATGTTGACGGCACTGACGGAGCGAGTTCGCTGGACGGAGCCGGGGCGACGAACTTCCAACGCTCGCTGTTGCTCGGAACGGCGTACGCCGCAAGTGTCGGTGGCGTCGGAACGCTCATCGGGACGCCACCGAACGCAATTCTCGCCGGCCAGCTCAACTCGATTCTGGGCTACGAGATTAGCTTCGCCGAGTGGCTGCTCATCGGGCTCCCGGTTGTGTTCATCACGCTGCCACTGGTCTGGATACTGTTGACAATGGTGCTGTATCCGCCGCGCATCGACGACGTGACCGACGCCCGCGCGCAAGCCCGCCAGGAACTCCGAGACGAGGGTCCCCTCGGTCCGCGTGGCAAGCGCGTCGCGTACATCTTCACCGCGACGGCCGTCCTCTGGGTCGTCGGCGGACTCGGCGAGGGCGTCCAGTACCTCATCGACACCAACGTTCTGCCGCTGCCCCAGGCCTGGTTCAACACCCTCTACGGCACCAGCGACGGGATGACGATATTCGGCGTCCGCGGCCACCAGGGTGCGCTCTACTACGTGATGGTCGGGATGCTCGCTATCCCCGCACTCGTGCTTGCCGACACCGCCGACTGGGACGACCTCGTCGACATCGACTGGGGGACAATTCTGCTGTTCGGCGGTGGTATCTCGCTGGCCGACGCGCTCGCGGACACCGGTGCGACCGAGTGGATAGCCGATGTCGTCTTCACGTCGCTCACCGGTTCGCCGATTGTCCTCGTCGTCGCCGTCGTCGTCCTGCTCGTTATCTTCCTGACCGAGATGACCTCGAACACTGCGACGTCGACGATTATCATTCCCATCCTCATCGGTATCGGGGGTGTCTTCTCGGCGACACTCGGACTACCCGACGTTGCCGCGTCCGTCTTCCTCGCGGTCTCCGGTGCGATTGCGGCGAGTTTCGCGTTCGCGCTACCGGTCGCGACTCCGCCGAACGCTATCGTCTTCGGCTCCGGCTATCTCGAACAGAAGGATATGATGAAAGCGGGCGTCATCCTCAACATCATCATGACCGGCGTGCTGACGGCGCTCATCTGGGTGCTCTTCCAGTTCGTCTGGCCCCACATTCTCTGGTAAGACTACACGAGCAGCGTATTCAACGCGTCCGGAACGACAAGCACCGAACTCCCGGGTTCGATGGCATCTTCCACCGTCTCGGCGGCATGCATGAGACAGTCCTCGACCACTGCGGGATGCTGACTATTGGTCACCCACAGGTCGTATTCACGAAGCACCCGGGCCACGACGAAGGCCCGCTGTGCGCCGGGTTCGTACCCCTGTGCCATCTCCTCGTACAGTTCCGCTGCCGAGTCAGCAGTCGAGAGCCACTCGTAGAACCGCTGTTCGCCAGTCCCTTCGCCGGCACCCTCCGGCAGTGCTGCGGGAACGACGAGTCTCCCACCTTCCCGGAGCGGATTGTTCGCGCCGAGTGCGACGTACGTCGCCGCCCGCGTCGCCTGGTAGAGATTCGCGTCTTTCGGTGCGCCGACCCCCGCGACGACGGCGTCATACTTCTCAGATACCTCGACAGAGAGTGCCTCTCTGGCAGTCCCAGCGAGGTCTGCGACGACTGCCCGCGGGTCGCCAGCGCTCGCGCCCATGATACCCGCCGGACCGTGCGTGACGTTCAGCGAGAAGTCGAGTCCGACCACGTCACCGGCCTCGTCGACGAACTCACGGAAGGGGTTGTTCTCGATACGGCCGAGACGGACGCCATCCCGCCCGAGCATCTCCGGGCCGTGGGAGTAGCGAATCTGTGACTCGCCGCCAGCGCCGATGACGACGGTCTTTGCACCGCCGGAAAAGCCCGCGTACTGGTGGGGTTCAACCATTCCCGTCGCCAGCACGGTGTCGACGGCTGCGACAGTTTCATTGAGTTCGATGGGACAGCCCTCGACAGTCCCCGCTTCGACCGTCGCGTCGGGGTCGTGGTTCTCGGCGAGGTCGGCGTGTTCACCGAGCGCGTCCTCGATTTCTCCGTCGGTCATCGGGCGATGAAGCCCGAGGCCGAGAATCACCGATACCTGTTCGCGGGCGACGCCGATCCGCTGGAGTTCGTCAAGGAGTACGTCCAGCAGCACGTCGTCGGGCGTCGCCCGTGTCACGTCAGTCACGACGATTGCGACCGTCGCGTCGGGGTCGACGCGTGCCGAGAGCGGTGAGCCGTGGGGATTCGCTACGGCCGTGGTGGCCGCCTCTCGTACGTCGACGGCCTCGCCGCCCGTTGGCGTCGCGACGGTTACCTCGCGGTCCGAGAGGTCCACCGCCACAGTGCCGGTGCCGAGTGGAAAGTCCATACGGAAACCAGCGCGTCGAGCGACAAAAAACGGCGCGTGTATCGGCTCATCCGGCAGATTCAGTTCGCCCTCAGCGCGTCGAGCGGCGCGGTCTCCAGCAGTCGCGGAAACAGGACGATTCCGGCGACGAGGACGGCACTGGCGAGCACGGCGATGGGTGCGACGGTCAGCGTCTCTGCAATCAAGTAGGTCATGCCGGTGAAAACGAGGCCAGCGACGACGAACACGACCGTCTGGCCGACCGATTCTGGGGTAGGGAGTCGCTCGATGTCGCTCGTCCAGAGGGCTATCGCGCCGCCGATGCTCCCGCCGAGTCCGAGGAGCGCGTAGCCGCTGCCGGCGGTCACCGGAAACGTCAGCGCTGCAGCCGCTGCTGCGACGAGACAGCCAAGCGCTGCGCGTTGGCCGACGGTGAGCCACAGCCCGCCAAGGATGGCCGCACCGACCGCGTAGCCGGCCAGCACGTCACCGAGGTAGTGGACGCCGATGACGATACGAGAGAGCCCCACGAGACCGATGACGGTCACAGCAGCCCCGACGAACCGGATGTCCCGGAGGCGGTCGCGTGCGAGAACGAGACCGCCGTAGACGACCGTCGCGGAAATGGCATGTCCGCTTGGAAACCCAGAGGTTTCGGGTCGTTCTGCGACTGCCTGCACGCTCACCGGTGGCCGGGAGAACATGAACAGTTGCTTGAGCGCGAGCGTGACGACCAGCGCGACCAGCGTGTAGCTGATGACAGTCGCCGTCGACGGTCGATCACCGACCCAGTACAGGACCGAGAGCGCAACGAGCAAAAAAGGGAGGCCACCCAACTCCGTAATCACGGCAAACACGTCGGTGAGTGCGGGCGGTACCCCCTCGCGGATCACCTCGCTCGCGGCTCGGAATCGGTACACAGAACGCGCTTTTTTATCGGACTACAAATCTGTGTTGGTCGCCGGTCACCGCGCCCACTCGACCATCCGCCCGTACGTCTCGTCGGTTGCCAGTGCGGCGGCGTCACCGACCAGAACGAGCCCCTTCTTTGCACGCGTGAGCGCGACGTTCACGCGCCGGTAGTCCTCGAAAATCGGGCTGTCGAGGTCGCCCGTCGCAACGAAGGAGATGATGATGACCTCCTTGCTAGACCCCTGGAACCGGTCGACGGTGTCGACGGCCACACCGTCGGGGACGTGTTTGTTGATTTCGGCCACCTGCGCCCGGTAGGGCGCGATGACGCCGATATCCGCCAGCGAAACCCCCGCGTCGAGGTACGACTGGACGGTTTCGGCAACCGCCTCCGCCTCGGTCGGGTTGGTGTTGCCGACCGTCGCGCCGTCGGGGTCGACGAACGCGACTCTGTCCTGCAGGTGGTCGGGGAGTTCGCTCACGTCGACGCCAGACAAATCGCGAACGTGCTGTCCAGCAACGGTCCCGTTTGCGGGCCGAAGTTGCCCGCCGTAGAACTCCTGGGAGGCAAACGCCTGGATATGCTGGGCCATCCGGTACTGCTTGTCGAGCATGACGCTGGCCGCTGGATAGCGCTCGATGAGCCGCTGAAAGAGACTCTCGCCGAGGTCCGCACAGCGCTCGTCGCCGGCGATCTCGTCTTCGGCCTGCACGACCGGTGGGAGCTGATGGTGGTCGCCGACCAGTACCGAGCGATTCGCCAGTGCCGTCGCGGCGAGCGTGCCGGGTTCGGTGAGCTGCCCAGCCTCATCGACGACAGTCGCGTCGAACTGCTGGTCGCGCATCACCCGGGAGCCACAGGAGGCGGTGGTCGCCGCGACGACGCTCGCATTCCGCAACTCGCGGACGCACTCGCCGGGGTTGCCTGCGGTCTGAAGGCGGTAAGACTGCATATCCTCGCGGACGCCGCTCTCCGTGCCAACGCGGACGATGTCGGTAAAGCCTTGTTCTTCCAGCGCCTCGATGGCGTTGTCGACGGCGCGATTCGTGAAGGCCGAGAGGAGTACGCGGTCGCCGCGGTCGACGAGCGCCCGAACAATCTGGGCCAGCGTGTACGTTTTTCCAGTCCCGGGAGGGCCGTGGACGAGTGCCACGTCCTCGGCCCCGACGGCCAACTGGACGGCCTCGTTCTGGGCCGCGTTGTTGTCGACGAACGTCTCCGAAACGTCCCGGAACTCGGGGTCGCGCCGGCCAAAGAGCACGTCCTTGCGCTCGTCCGATTGGGTGAGCAGCGCGTCGTGGAGCGCCGTCAACATCCTGTCGGCCCCGATTTCAGAGGGATACACGTCCAGTCGGCGGAGGTCGAACGGTTCGTCCACGCTGACGACGATTTCCGGGTGGCTCACGGCTTCGCCGTTCGCGCTCTCCGAGGCGCGTGGCGCCTCGCTCGCTAACCGCTCGACGCGCGCCAGTCCGGCATCGCCGCCGACCGGGTCGCCGTCGCTCGCGAGAACCAGGTCGCCCTCCCGAATCTTCGAGACCGCTCCCGTCCCCGTCGCGCGCAGTTCCCAGCGACCGCCGTCGATTTCCCGCCGGCCAGTGGGGTCGAGGTCGACCAGCGCCCGGTCGGCGTTCGCCCGCTCTTCGGGGGTCTGCTCCCAGAGTTTGGCGTACTCCCGGTGGACGGCACGGCGCTCCATCTCGATTGCCCGGTAGAACTGGTCGAAGTACTCGCGCTCTTCTTCGGGCATCGCGGTCCCGACCTGTCCGGCCTTCGATTCCTGGTCGAGTCGGCCGGAAATCGCCATGCAGGTGTCCTGCTCGAAGCAGTACTCGCACTTGGCGTCGGCCTCGTACCCCGTCGGAACGCTGCTGTCGTGTTCCATCGCCGCCAGCGCGTTGCGCTCTCTGAGGACGAACTCCAGCAGCCCCGACCCGATAGAGAAGTCCTTGGCTGGCGAGAGGTCACCGCTCTCCTCTGTTCGCTCGACTGCTGCGTTTTTCGTGTACAGCAGGGTGCCGGTATCGGGGTGGTCGCCCCGACGCTCGCCGAGGATGAGCGCGTAGCAGGCCGCCTGCACCTTGTCGTGGAAGCGGGGGTCCCGACGGGTGTTCTTGCCCGTCTTGAGTTCGACCGGCATCCCGCGTCGGACCGCGTCGGCCCGGCCCTTCAGTCCGTAGCGCTCGCTGACGAGCGTCTGCTCGGAGCGCCAGTCGTCGCCACCCGTCAGGGTCCCCTGGTTGAGCCACCCCTGGATAGCACTCGCATGCTGGCGCACCGTCTCCGCCATCGACTCGCTGTCGGCACCGAGCAGTCCAAGGTCCAGTCCGGCCTCTTCGATGCGGGCGTCAACTGCCTCGTCCAGGTCACGGCCTCGCAGCAGGTCGCCGAACACTTCGTGGACGATGGTCCCCTTGACGACCGGTTCGGCGAGCGGCGTCCCACCAATCTTGTTCAGGTAGTACATCCGAGGACACTGGACCCACTGGCGCACGTCAGTCACGTCGACCAGAAAGTCCGGTTCGACGACGACCATCGTTCCATCGCCGGTCGTGTACTGCGTCTCGCCACGATACTCGCGTTCCTCCGCGTCGTAGACCGCCAGTTCCATCCCTACGTCGAGATAGTCGGCTGTCTCACTCCACTTGCCCCACAGCGTCACCGTCGTCGGGTCGCCGCGGCCCCGGTCGGGCCGGACCGCAATCTCGACGAGGTCGCGCTCGCCGTACTGTGTACTGACGGTTTTGGGCTCGGGGACTTCGGTGACGACGCCGCGAACGTTCACGGCAACGGGCAGGGGTGGCGGCGGAAAAACGCTTCCGGTCGGTGTGAGAGCGAGTCGCGCGTTTCGATGCCTATTTTCCCACAGAACTCCTTTCGACTGGTAACGATGCGTGTTCGCGACTGGGATGACATCATGGAGGACGTAGTCGAGAGCAACGCAGACCCCGATGGCTGGCGCGGCATCGGTGGCGACCGCGCGAACGGCATCGGCGAAGACCTCTACATCGGCCACCCCGGTGTCGGTGTCTTTCAGCTGAAAACGTACGCGAAAAATCCGTACGAAGTTCAGGGAGTCGGCGCACGGATTGCCCGCTCGCTCGACGACGAACTCGACCCACTCTTTCCCGGGAAGGAGGACGCGACGGGGCTGTTCGGGGTGCAACAGCCCGCCGAAGACGAAGACGAGGCAAAAAATAAAGCCAAGAACCTCGAAACGGTCGTCGAAACCCACGCCGACGCACCGACCACACCGGAAGCGCTGTTCGACGACATCATGGACGCGCTCGACAGCCCCGCCTACGGCCCGATGGATTTCGACGACTACGACCGACCGGATCAGATGGGCGAGTTGACCAACACGTTCGAGGAAGCCGAGGAGCTACTCGACAGCGAGTTCGAGGACGTCATCGAGGAAGACGTCGACCGGGGATTCTACTGAGATGGTCGACAGACCATCGGTCGACGAAACACCCGAGCAGGCTATCCGGTCGTACTACCGCGCGCTTCGGAACGGCGACGCGCTCGCCCCCTACTTTTCGGACGCCGAAACGACGGTCAAGTTTGGCATCTCCGAGACGCTCGAAGGTGGTGAGGCCGTCGCCGACGGACTGCGCGAGCAGACGGCGACGACGACTGAGTGGACAGTCGACAGCCACGATCTCGTCGTCGACCAGCGCGAAACCGTGGCGTGGTTTGCCGACGAGGTAGGCCTCGCCTGGACCGATACCGAACAGCAAACGCGCCACGAATTCGACACCCGCTGGAGTGGCACACTCGAACGGACCGACCGCTGGCGGTTCGTCGGCATGCACGTCAGCACAGCGAGGGAAATCTGATGGTCGGTCCCATCTCTGACGAGGAGCGCGACGCCTTCGCATGGAAACTCAAAGCTGGGTTCATCCTGCTCGTGGGACTCTCGGCCGGTCTCATTACCCTACAGGCCGACGCCGGTCTGGTTTGGTTCCTCGTGGCCACCGTCGCTGGCGGGATCGTGGGCGTGATTCTCGTCTGGATTGCGTTTCCAGAGCGCCAACAACTCGTCGATAGCGAGGGTGTCGACGACGACCACGACTGGGGCCGGTAATTCTATTGTACGCCACCGAAGCGTGCCGATAGCCTGAGCGTCGGATATCGGTTCGAAGAGACTGCCGACAGCATCACTGAGTGTCGACGGCGTCGAACCTGAGTGTGATTTCGTTCCCGTCCTCGCATTCGCCGAACGTCATCTCGCCGTTTGCGGCCTTGACGACCCAGTAGACCAGCCACAGCCCGACGCCGGCAGAGTGTGAGAGAGCCGTCTCCATTCGTATTCGGTTAAGACGTGAAACCAGCATACAGCGCTGTATTCACCTCCTCAAGAAGCGTCTGGCGTGATGGAGCTGGTTGCCTCGCCTCC
>NZ_JBBENW010000004.1:0-13895 GCF_037645885.1 Salinibaculum salinum
ACTGGGCACGAGACATTCGAGCAGCTTCGCCGTCAAATCTGGAACGTGCGAAATAGTGACCTTCGCGAAGTGTTCCGGCAGTTCCCACGTGACGACCCTCTCCGTGAGCAGTGCGCGGGATGGATGCATGCCGTCGTCGGGAACCACTTCTTCCCCGACGCGAACCACCGCACTGCTGTCGTACTCCTTCGACGATTACTCCGACAGAACGGCATCAACTACCGAACGTGGTCACGCTCTCGATTAGCGGCAGTCCGTGACAAATCCCACACAGTCCGAGGTGAGATTGAACCAATACGGTTGGATACGCTCTACCAGCGTGACCGACTCTATGACGTGTGGCTCGAGTTCTTTGAAGAGGAACTGGTCGTAACGACTGAAGAGTGATTACTCGTCGTCAGACTCGTCGGCAAGGACTGCGTACAGGTCCGCGTTTTCTTCAACATCGCGGTCCATGTCACGTTGGGCTTCCCAGTTCACAGGCATCAGTGAGTGAATAAATGATTCACACAGGCTTAGGGATTTCGGAGAAACACCTGTTCTATCACCGCTTCACATAATCAAAGTCGTCGAAACCCCACTCAGAGAGCACCGACACCACCGAGTCCAATCATCACCAAAACCAACGTGACGAGTACAGTGCCCACGACAAGCGGCGTATTTTCCATTGCCTTCTCGTGAATGGCCATCTGCTCGTATTCTTTGCGGAACGCCACCAAGTTCTCCTCGTCGTAGAAATACTTCGTCCGGAGCGCAAACCGCTCGGTAACGGCACAACCCGTACAAATCGGCTTCTTCTCCAGTCGCTCGGTCTTGGTGTGGCCGGGGCAGTTGATGCTCCCGCAGTTGGCACAGTACGTGTAGTCGGTACTCTGATCTTCGGTGTCACACTGGACACAGCGGTGAATTCCATCCTCGACAGTCACGCGTGACGGACCAGCAGCGTAGTATTCCAGCGGATAGGAGTACTCGCCGAGGTGGGTTGTTTGGCGCACGTCTGGCAGGTAGACAGGCGTAATCGACTGTACAGAGATGTCCGATTGATTGGGCTCGCAGGTTTTGTTGTAGGTGACATTGTTGTCGCCTGTGTAGGTGACCGTCGTCGTGTGGCGGTCGCGCAGTCGGTCGACAGCCCACTCCTTGTACTCGGTTTCGGTCTGGCCGAAGCGATGTACGTCGACGGTATCGAACACGTCGGTGAATCCGTCCTCGTCTAGTTCTGTCGTTTGGCGGCGGTTCTCCTCGATCAGTCGTCGGACGGAGCCTTGCATAATCTCTGGTCGACCACGCTCGGCGTGGACGACGAAGCGATCCCGCTCATTGACGCGGTGGATGACGCCAACCGATGTCTCGAAGACGGCGTCCACGTCGGCAGTGATCAACACGACTGGCTGAAAGTCAGCTTGGGAGTCTGGTTCTGGAATGTCCGCACGCTCAATGTTGTCGATGTCGCGGAACGCTTCGTGGACCGGCGCGTCCACGCTTGCAGTCGGGTCGAACGGTCGGAGCGTCTCATCGCAGATAATCTCGATGCGTCCGTTGTAGAGGTCCAGCCCGATTTGTTCTGCAATCTCTCTGAGATCGGTCCCGTCGATAAGTTCGATTGGATGAGAATCACAAGCTTGCTGGAGGCTCGCGGCGTACTCCTCGGCAGGACCGGTGAAGCGCCCCGTCGTGACGACCATCCCACGCGTGGGCCCGTCAAAGTCGAACGTGGCGACCGCTGAGTGGAGTTTCTGGACGACGGGACGACCAACGCTGTCAGTGTGCTTGCACTCGACGACGACCGCGCGTCGCTGGCCATCGACGACTTCCTCCATCATGACATCCCGGCCCTCGTCGGCGGTCTTGCTGGCCTGCCGGACGTTCTCGTAGCCGAGGTTGCGGAACACGTCCTCCATCAGGTCCTCAAACTCGAACCCCGAGAGGTCGTCCAGCAATTCCGCGTTGCTCATCGATTCTGTCGTATTGTACGCCAATCAAATAGGTTTGCGTCTCGATTACGTCTTTGAGCGGCCGTCCGGAGTCACTACCTGATGAGTCCAATCATCGCGAGCAACGTGGTTCGGTCAGTTCCGTGAACTTGTCCTGAAATGCGCTGTCAGAAACATCGAACTCATCGTCAGCCACTCACAACCGTGAATTTACGCGTCTAAACAAGGCCGGTAAGACAGCCACCACGTCTGGATTCCTACCAGGCGTTTTGAAGTTTCAAAAACCGCCTTCTGAACATCTAAAATCCTGAAAATTCCTGAAATATCACCTATTTATAATCCTCCATAGAGCCATGGGGAACGCATGAGCCAGTCAGAGGAAGACACCGGTGATCCACGATCCGGGCTACCGAGCCAGGAGAAACAGAGGCAAAGCATCCTCAACGTTATCGAAGAGGAAGATGCCCCTTGGGTAGCCGTCTCAACCCTTGAAGACCGACTCCCGTACGAGTGTTCGCGACCGACAATCGAAACGCGACTTGAGGAGTTGGAATTACAGAACGAAATCAGAGAACGCCCCTTCAATCCACACGCGGAGTCGTCGACGAAGCTCTATCATCTGGTCCATGAAGAGACCGAGTGGATGGCCCCTCCGGATGCAACGCTACTCACAGAGCAGGAAGAGCAACTTATAGAGAATTTACGAGATGAGGAAGACGACTTGCCTGATCCACAGTACGTCCGACAGCCATACGAGCACCACTTGTTAGATACTCGAATTGGCGACTGTTTCTACCAAGGCCACAATTTCTTCGGTGATCTCGCTCTCGCAGGGTTAGGACTCACAATCCCTCTATATATTGCGTTTGAGATCGCGAGCATCCTCCCAGTGTCGCGAGGAAGCATCGCCATCGTACTTCTCTTCTCGATTCTTGCGACGATGGTTGGTTGCTTTGGGATTCTCGGGTCGGCTGGATTCAAACTCGCTCGGGAGGCCACACAATGACAGTCACAGGAGCATTCTTTTTTGGTCCGCTGACGCTGCTAGCGTTATTGATCGGCGGTGCCCCACTCACCATCGAGAATTTTCCGCTGTACGTCGCGGGGGGAATTGGGACGGTATTCTGGGCGGTTCTTGCTGGCGTTGTTGGGTCGCTTTTCAGCTGAGTACGACTTAGATGTTTAGATGCCTGTAGGGAGGACAATCGGATCACTGCCCATCGGTTTTAGTCATCTTCTGGATCGGGCTGGCCTACCAGCAGGAATTCAAACATCTCCAGACCTATCGTACAGTCCGAGCCACTGCATACCCTATACCCAGCACCACACCGACAAGATGTCCGATCACGTCAGCCTGGCCAACCGGCACGAGGTTAGCGTACTGCCCGACTGAGTAAACGACGAACGCCAGTGGGATGACCACCATGGTCACCCTCCAGCATGCACGTAATTTCGCTGGCTTACGCAGGGCGTGGTCCATCGCTTCCAGTTCCTCCGGGTCCCAATGGGCGAGGTACAAATGTGTTCCGTAGAAACCCACGAAGGCAAGTGCGCCGCCACTGGCCCCAAGAGTACTATTGCCCGTTAGCGCCGTACTGATTGTCACCGATGCTAACGCCGTCGTGACGAAGAAACCAATCACCTCAACACGACGCATATGTTGCTCGCTCTCGCCGGCGAACAGCCAGATGAAGGCGACGTTCCCAAGGATGTGCGTCACGTTGGCCGGGAGGTCGTGCGAAATGATTGCGAGGAACAGTCCCGGCGAGAATTCGGGGAACGACTCTGTCGTGAAAGCCCACTGGAATTGTTCAACTGACCAGCCGAGCAAGATAACCCCGATCTGGACACCGTACCACAGCAGGATGATGAGTACCAACGCCTGTGTAGCCAACCGATTCTCGAACGTACACCGCCGACGGAATTCGTTGACGAGAGCTATCCATGGTTGAGTTTTGATACCGTTCATTGTTCTCCCCACCGTGTGCAAAGGGCGAAACTGTCTGGCTTCGCGGACATTTCAATCCGGTCAACGGTCGCAGGCCTCAAAAGACAATATCACCGTTTACAGCACCTCTATAGGAATTTGAAGTCACAAATCCGATCTCGAGATTTCCAAAATTCACTCATCTTCTCACAGTCCATCGACGTTTTAACCAACAAGTACGGACAGAAGCCGCCCGTGTTGGTTAAGCTTGCCGACGCTGCTCGTGTCGTCTGATATCCGGTAGCTTGGAGTCATCTGTACGAAAAGTCCGAATCACTCTAGAATTGTCACGTAGAGGTATGGGAGATTGGTCTCGAGTAGCGCGATAATCACGACTAGCACCATCGACGACTTTGGGTATGCCGCTGGCGACGGGTGGGCGCACGCGCCGCTCCCCGCGACGAGTTCGCACCAGGTCACCTACACCGTCTCGCCGAACGGGGTTGTCGACTACAACGATCTCCGCCGGCATGCGGTCTACATCGGCAATCTGACGAAGGAGACCACACAACTGGGTTGCCAGACGCTTGCCCTCTACACGACCCAAGGACTCAGCATCGACAGCGAGCGGGTGCTGACGTCGCTCCGGAAGTCAGCGAGTCGGTATGCACCGGGCCAGCGGTATCGGACTGTCAGGCTGGTCATTTCGCCGTGGAACATGACGACGAACACCGGGTTTGCGCGTGGAAACTACTCGGTCGTAAGTGCGACGACCATTCGTATTCGGTTAAGACGTGAAACCAGCATACAGCGCTGTATTCACCTCCTCAAGAAGCGTCTGGCGTGATGGAGCTGGTTGCCTCGCCTCCTGATACCACGTGTTCGGGAGATTCGGGTCGTAGTCGAACGAAACAACGATCTCAGAGAGGACTTGCTGGGCGTACGACCGAAAGGTCGTCGCCCAGCGTTCCGTGGGAAACACGCAGTCATCGCCCAGTTCCTCGGCGTGATCGACGAACAACCGAAGGATGGCTCTGCTGACCACCAGCGTCAGCAGAGCCGCAGTCACCTGAATCCGGACGATGTGCTCCTTCTCCGTCTGGAACCGTCCAAGCCCGTACTGCGACTTCAACTCGCGGAACAGCAGTTCAACGACCCACCGAGCACGGTACAGCGTCGAGATGTCCTCGGGATTGAACTTCCCGCTGGGCAAGTTCGTGATGTACAATCGATAGCCGTCGTCGGCGTCCTCATCGCGGACGCCGACGACTCGGAATCGCTTGCTGTCCCACGATCGTGTCTCGTTGTACTCTCGCCGCTGGAACGAGACTTCGACTTCCACGTCAATGTGTTCTCGACACAGGTCACCGAGAACGTCGAACACGTTCTTCCCCTCAAGCGGAATGGCGCGGCCGCGCCATTCGCGCAGCTCGCGGACGATCTCCGGATTCGCACTCCGTTTCAGTCTGCTGACGAAGAAGCCGCCGTTCTCGTCAATCCGCGCGAACCGGTGATACTTGAAAAAGCCGAGATCGAGCAAGAACAGCCGTCCACGCATCCATGAACCGGTCTTGAACAGGGTACTCTCGTGGGTACGTTCGTCGGTGATCGCCCGCGCGATCACCGACTGCGTAGTGACGCTGTGGACTAGGTAGAGTTTGAGTCCGGAGACGTTCGGATGCGTCGCAGGGAACGCCGAGAGGAACCGATGTAACCGCACGACTGTAGCGTCGGCCACGACCACGTCACGGAACTGCTCGAAGGCTGGAGCGAGATTGTGTGGGGCAGCGACCTCCTCGACGGCGTGGTCGAGGAGGTCGCGGAGGAATTGTTCGAGTTGCATGGTAAATCGGTCGTAGAAGCTGGAGGCGAACAGGTTCTGACCGGTCGCAGCGTTGTAGGTACGGCGATAGCCGGCGATTGAGCGGGCTTCGCCACCGACGGCGAAGCCCACGATGAGCGTCCAGACAAAGACCCGGATGTCGAGTTTGCGCTCTCTCACGACGACTTCGCGCTCACGCGCGAGGTCGTCGATCATACCGGATGGGAACAGCGAAGTCAACAGCGACGTAATTGCATCTGGGGAGAGTCTCATTCACCTCCCCTTCGCTCTCTGAGTTCAGGTAGCCGTCGGCTTGCGATTTAGCCTCTTATCCGAATACGAATGGTGCGACGACGAGGTCTGAACGACTGTTGACGACCACCGTCGTCCACGAGTACATCCACACTCGACAGATCAACGACCACGGGAGTGGGGTGGAGTGGATGCGAGAGGCTGTCGCGGAGTATTATGGTGCCGGACTCGAGTACGAAGCGGGTGTGATGTCAGTGCCGAAGTACGGGTATTACCTCACCCGAGCGGCATAACAGGCCGAGTGGGACAGACCGTTTGACACACAGACGAATCCGAACCATTACAGGCGGGGTGCGGTGACACTATCCGCACTTGATGCGGCAGTCCGGAACGCAACTGATGGGGAAGAAACCCTCCAAGATGTTATACTCCGGCTGGAGAACCGCTCACGACCGATACTCACTCAGCGTGACCTCAAGGAGTCAATCGCGACCGTCACGAACGACTCACTCTCTGGATGGGTCGACCGTCACGTCGCTAACGGGTCGGCCGTTGATGCAGCCACGCCGGGAACGAGAACTCTGACTGCGACACAGTGGCACTTATTCTATATGTATAACTCCGTTCTCTCGCGTGGCCTTCTTTATCAATTGGCCGTGTACGCATGCATATTCATTGTAGTCAGAGCTCTCACAATTAAGATCTCCCGGAAACTACCCGGGCTACGCGGATAGGCGAAGGACCACCCTCTCTTGTCGCATCGTACAGCACTGGAGAGTCAGCCATCTCTGTGGTGGGCATTTGATGTTCATTTGAGCAAGAACTGCAACACCAAGGTCGAACTCCAAGAATCTCGAGAGACACGCGGCTACGAGGAGGCCGTGCTCGCCTGCTTCGAGACAACCACGACCTGGAACCTTCACGTCGACGAGAAACTGCGCCGTGACCTGCCTGATGGGTCGGCGCGCGTGAAGATCCTCGGCGCACCGGGCGCCTACCAGGTCGACTGATGGAGTCCAGAGCCGGGTGAGGACTGGGAACCTGTGGAGCGCGTCGAGTTCGACGGCGTCGAAGAACCATCAGAGGTGTTGCACCTAGCGTAGAGTACACCTTAGGGCGGTGAATTTACGCCCGACATACGTCGCAGTCTCCCCACCCACGAGGGGTTCGCTCGCCGAAGTAGAGGCGGCGCCACCGAGCAAACTGATCCGCATACGTGTCCTTGCTGTACGGGAATTGGTACAGATTGACCCCGTCCGGCAGGTCTGTGATTTCAGGCGCGTCTACGCCGGGGAATCCGTTACGAAACACGAGATGTTCTGTTTTGGACACCAACTCAGGAGCAACTGTGGATGGGTCCGAGGCCTTCAAGAAGTAGAGTGATGGGGTGAACTCTTTCGGGTCGAAGACTCCGTTTGCGTGAAGAATCCACCCACAGAGCCACAGATACGCCTTCTCACTGGCGAAGAAGACTCCGTAGTGGTTGTCCGATTGCCGGCGTTTGTACACGAACACGGGGAGACCATAGCTGAAGCCGACCCGCGTTGGCTCTGCGTGGATATAGCAGTCCTCACGGTCGATATAGTGGACCAGCGGAGCTTGACACAGCTTGCCTGGGTGCTCACCAGTACCGATCTGCTCCCACAGCTCCGAGACGGAGGCCACGTCGGCGCTATCGTCCTCGAGAGTCGTATCATCGATTGCACGGTGGACGGGCGCAGCAGACTGAATCTCCTCAGGGAGATCGTCGCTAGACAGCTTCGCCGTCTCTCGATCCGGGAGTGTCCGATAGAAGTGTTTATAGAAGTCCTCACGACGCCGCTTGTCGGCGAGCGTTTCGCACCGGGCGCAGTCCTCGATGAACATTGCTGGCACCACCCGGTCTGGATTCTCAGTGGCCTCCTCGTACAGACTACGCTGCCGTTTGGCCCGACTAGCAATCTCATCCGGATTGGGGAGAGGAGAGCCCCTCTCAGATTCCGATGACATACGCATACCTTTGGGCTGGAACAGCATCAGTTTCCGAGCAAGAATCCCACCCGACTGCCTTCTTTCGAATTTTGGAATCCATTTTTAACCGGGTTTAAGTTGTCCAGTGACAGCCATTAGTCGAGACCCCAGAGACCCCACTCGATTCAGGAGAGGTTGTTTCTGCGCCGGCGATGGGTGCCGGCGCACACGCGCCGGAGAATATCGAGGTCAACACGGAACCAACTCCGATTCGTTCAACGAGCCGAACAGCCTGATGAAACGGATGGCGACGCCGAGCACGTCGCACAGGTGTACCGGCATTTAGACGGGTACCCAGAGAGCGTTCTGCCGGATCTCGCCCAGCTAAAAGAACTGCTCGATGCGACCCGCGCCGAGCGCGGACCGGCCTACACGGCGGCGGCGTTCGTGTTCCTCGAAAAGCTCTCGACGATCGACCTGTATCTGGATGGTGATCCAGAACGAACAATCGACGCGGCTCAGCCAGCGGATCTCCTCGAGCCGTCCAATATGGAGCATCTGAACCAGCCGCTGTCCCTGCTGGGCCACGGCATCAAGAATCCGGCCGACGGCATCCCCGGCGACGAGGAGTTCCTCTACGTCGTGGAACTCCCGACGGAGAACCCGTTCGACGAGCTGACTGAGTGGACCGTCAAAGTGAGCGGTCACTCTGCATTCCCTCGCTGGGACGGGCCGACTGACGAGGCTTTCGAACGGGCAAACTGGCAATTCCGCGGACCTCTCGAGGACGCACTCACCGACTTAATCACCGAATAGGAATTTCGTTAACCTAAATCCAGAAACGTATTTATACGAGTGGGTGTTAAGATATACACAGATGATTTCAAAGGCCGGGCTCGCCATGATTGACGCGCTGAGTACCGGTCGCGAGGCGACGCCAGTAGACCTCGCAACTGAAACCGGGTATTCACAGGCACACATCTACGAAGTGCTCGACGACTTGCTGGACGCGGGGCTCTTGGTCGAACGCCGTGGGCCCAACAACCAGCGGCAAGTCCGTGTCGCGGACCACCCGGTCATTGAAGCATATCGGACGTTACAGTCGGAACTCAGCCACGTTGAATGGGCGGACCTCCTCTCACCTGCTACCCTCCAAGTGTGCTGGTTTCTCGACGAGCCCCGTCGAGTATCCGAGATCGCAGAGCGACTCGAGATTACTCGACAAGGTGTTCACAAGGCGCTATCGCCGCTCAAAAATCGGGCGATGCTGTCCCCGTCCGGTCCCGAGTATGCGGTGAGTGAGGACCTCGCGCCACTGCTGGCGTTCGCGCAGGCCGTCGTGACCCACGAGCACCGGTCGCGAGCCCGGAAGGTTGCACCGAGTGCGACTGTCGAGTGGTGCGACCCGAAACGAGCACTCGTCCGCGTGCAAACCACTGAAGATACAAACGCGCTACTAGACGCACCTGATTGGCAGGTGACCGGGCTCGGTCGATTCGAGGAGTACGGACTACAGTTCTTCCTTGCAGGTGAGCCTGCGTTCTGGTATGCACCCGACGAGGAACTCACGCCGGGCGAAGTGGTGTGTCACACGCTCGTCCTCGATAGCGGCTCTCGCCGGGTTAGCTATGCGATGCTGTTGATCGAGGCGTTGGACCTCGACCAAGAAACGCTCACAAACACTGCAACGTGGTACGATCTGGAACCCACGGTCGCTGCGATATACCGGGCACTGCAGGAAGGGGTTGAGGACTCGGACGAGCTCCCTGTCGTCCTTCCAAGTGAATCAGAATTTATGGCGCTCAAAGAGCAGTACGGAGTCGCATGACTGTATTCAAGGGAGGGGAGGCGATCAAAGAGTTCCTCGAAGAGTTTGACAGTTGGCTGTCGGAGTCCGTGACGGTGTATCTCCTCGGCGGATCTGCGATGACGGTCCAAGGGTTGAAAGACCAAACCGAAGATATCGATCTCGCAGTGGGGGTGGTGTCCGAATTCGATCACGTCCACCAGACGCTCACCTCGCAGGGATTCACAGTTGTCGATGAACCGACGGAGGCGTTCGAGGGCGTCGGAAAAACCGTCGAAATGCATCACGACAAGCGCGGGTTTCGAATCGATGTCTTCGAACAGCAGATTGTCGGGAAAGTCTGGATCACCGACCGGATGCATGACCGGGCCAAAGAGTTCTGGACCGGGCGTTTCGTAACCGCGTTCATCCTCTCGGATGAGGATATGTTCCTGCTGAAAGCAGTCTCCGGCGGGGACCTCGCGAGTGGCCGTCGACGCGATATCGAAGATATGCGAAAATACGCCCAGCGTGGCCTAGACTACGAATCGATTCTGTCCGAGATCGACGAACAGCGGCCATTCAACACCGGATCCACAGAAGTACAACAGATCCGTGACCGTTCACATCCGCTGTTCACGATCGAGATAGCGGTAAACTCACTCTCTGGACTGCCGAACACATTCACGTCCCAGATCACGGAGTTCGCCACGGAGTTCGAGGTCGAATACACTGTTCTAGGAGCGGTCGACGGCGGCATCGACACCGTCGACGCCATCCGGGAGCGAGTCCTTGCAAATGTGCAAGCGCTGTCGGACGACCAGGAAGGTGCCGTCGACGACGCGATAGACCGACTCGTTGCAAAGGAGGTTCTCAAGCGCGACGGGGATACGATTCAGCTTCGGTAAGACGACACTCCGACTCCGTGGTGTATTTTCCCGTCCCGCAAGGGGTGCGGGACGGCCCCCCGTCCGGATGGCGTCTAACGGCACGGTCTATTCCTGAATAGTTTGCTATTCGTACCCTTCAGCCCGTGACGGGACGGTACCCGATTAACCAACAAACCTATGGAGATACGCGCTCTGTTGGTTAATACGAGGCGACCGCTGATGTCCTACGAGCCACCGACGCCGCCGGCGGAACTCCCGACAGATATCGTCAACACACTCAACGGCTACTCACCGGACCAACTCCAGCACGTCGCACGCTATGCCGAGGAGCTGGCGGAGCACAAAGCTCGCGAAGCGCGTCTCAAGGAGGAATCGGATGAAGACGAGATCGATGACCGACCCGATGACCTCCCGGACGACGTGCCGGCGAAGGCGACGATCACGATCAAGGAAATCAACGACAACCGCTACTACTACTGGCAGTGGAGAGAGGGAGACAAAATTAAGTCCAAATATAAATCCCCAGTCAATCCCGACGAGTAGAGCACCAGCTATCGTAATTTCGTGGTGTGCACACCCCGTGTGCGATATGAAATCGTCGACAGCGCTGAGTCAATACCCCCCGTGTGCGATATGAATTCGTTTTACTTTCCGAGGAGGCTCCGTGTGAGAGATGAATTGACTGACGAGTCAAGAACATAGACACCCCGTGTGCGAAATGAAATTTTGTGTACTGTTACCATACGCATCTTTCCGGGGACCACTCCCCGTGTGCGAAATGAATTTTTCCCCACCGTTGATGTCCCTTCGCGTCAATTTCCCTCAAAGAAATCGTCTATCTGGGCATTGACGACAGACTTGATGAGGTGTTCCTCTTGTTCGGCTTCCTCTAATCGGATATCAGCCTGAAGTGTTTCGGCAACCACCTCTGGGTCGTCGATAAAGGTATACTCCTTGTGAACACCGCTGCCGTAGCCACGCCCACGTTTTTCAGACGTGACGAAATTATAGGTCTCAGCCTCGCTCATATACCGTAGATAGGAGTCACGCGATTTTTCGTCAGTATCTAAGAAGTCGGTGAGATATTGATACACGCGATACGCGACCGTACTGGGGACAGCGTTCAAATTTCTCTGAGAATAAATCGGGACAATCGCGGTTGCGTAAAGCGAGAGCTTCTTTTGTGTCGAGAGGCCCTGCATCTGGGTCAACGTCCGGTCGCGTTCAGCCTCTTCCTGGGCATCTCGAACGTGCTTTTCGCGAACGGTGTCTTCACCCTCGCGGTCTGCGATTTCTCCTGCCTTTCGGAATAGATCGATTGCCTTGCGTGCGTCACCGTGGTCTTGCGCAGCAAACGCCGAACTGAGCGGAATAATGCCGTCCTCGAGGACATTGTCCTGGTACGCGTCGCGACGGCGTTCGAGGATTGATTTCAGTTGATTCGCATCATAGTCGGAAAAGACAACGTCTTGTGGATTGAACGAGCTCTCCGCCCGGCCGTCAAGATCCTCCATAAATCGAGGATCGTTCGTGAGCGCAGCGACTGAAACGTGGCCTTCGATGCGACCAAGCTGTGACGCTCGCGATAGCTGGTAAAGGAGCTTCGAATATGCCGGTTCGTCGTTCGGATCTCGTTGCCGCCCCACCAGAAGATCAACCTCATCAAGGATGATGATGACCGAGTCGAAGTTGTTGCTCAGAATCTCGTAGAAGCGATTGAGTTTCTGATCCGTCGATATTCCGCTCTGAGGAACGCCAACCTCAACACCAGCTTCCTTAGCTGCGTTCTTCACAAGCCGATAGACAGCCCGGTCGTGGGATTTGATTGTCTGGCAGTTGATTTTGATAACACCGAACCGATCTCCCTGTGAGTTCGCTAGTTCGAGAACCTGCTGGCAGACCGCATTGATGATGAGTGACTTCCCCGTCCCCGACGGACCGTATAGGAGCATATTGGGAGGACGATTCCCCTGCAATGCTGGTCGAAGAAAAGTAATGATGTCGTCCAGCTGGTCATCACGACCCACGATTCGGTCCTCGTCGATGACGGCATCCGGATCGAGGAGTCCCTTATCTCGAAAAGCAGAGTTCTGAACTCCTTCCTGAAGACGGCCTTTGATAGATTGTGAGATGGATTGTTGCTCGTCGCCGTCAGCCATATTAGCGCAGTTATGTCGAAACTATAAATAAATATTGGAACCGTGTGCAAGGTTAAATTCGGTGAATTCGGACGATAGAGAGATTTTAGCGAAGGGTGAAAGGAGTTGTTCCGGAACCGCGGGCGAAATCAATTGGTTGCAGTGACCCCCCGTGTGCGATATGAAATCTGGGATATCTCAAGAAGCGGTCGAGGATATCAACTCGAGTCAAGAGCGGTTGATGAAGGCACACCCCGTGTGCAATATGAAACGTCGGATGTAATCTTGGCTCCGTGGAGTCTCGATGAGATTCCCGGGTAATCACGAGTAGGAGAGTATCTCGGCGGTGTGCCACCCCCACACCCCGTGTGCGATATGAAATCAGGAAAATAACGGGGGAGGTAGTAGAAGAGAGTGAGCGCGAAACAATCATAATTGCCGATTTTCCGGTGGAGAGAGTTCAAGAAGGAAGATATGTTAACGAACTATTGTTTGGGGTACTTTTATATACATACACTTTCAACCAAAACCGTAGTACCACTAGAGTCGGTCAAGATGAAACAGTTCTTTTCTTGACACAGCTGATCTCTTCTGTGGTTTGTTTTGTTCGTCTGCTGGACCACTTCTCCATTTCTGTGTCCTCTCGTGGCCTTTATCGCCAAGTTACGAGTTTCTTTCTTGGTTCTTCCCTGCCTACCCTGTCATCAAATTCATATCGCACACGGGGTGTGGGGGTTCGCCCTGCAGGAACCGTGGTTAACCAACACACCTTCTCCAAACGACCTCTGTGTTGGTTAATATCTTTCCGTGGTCGCAAACGACGTCAACTTCGGCACCCGCGTTTCGGCGAGTTCCCGCCGAATCTTGGACCGGTTCCATGCTAACGGTGACAACACACTCTCGACAGCTCTGACGAGTTGAGTCTCGTAGTACGAAGCGTCGTAGGATTCAATTTTCTCGTGAGCCAACGCGACGCGTTCTCGCGACGTTTTCTCATCGTCGACAACCACGTACTTGATGTCCTGTCCCGGATGCACGGCGAGGTCCTGATCACGAGTTCGTTTCAAAGCCGCCACATTCTGCGTATGCTGACTGTATCCCTGTCTCTTACCCATAACTCAGCGCCTGAGAGAAAAACCAACTCAGACGAGGTGTGAGACAAAAGAACTGGTCAGGAAGCAATCATTGTTCCTGGC